>USIK01000050.1 GCA_900554775.1 uncultured Oscillospiraceae bacterium | reverse complement strand
GCGATTAAAATTTCTAAAGAAAAGGGCCACAAAATGCCGTTAATTCAAGCTGAAATCACGGCAGAAGACGTTATTCATAATTAATGAAAGGATATGCTAAAATTGACTTTAGAAGAGGCAAAAAAGTTAGCTAAAGAATATAGAAAAGAGATAGAATATCACAATAAAAAGTATTATGAAGAAGATGCCCCGGAAATAGACGATTATGAATACGATATGCTTCTTAGGAAACTTGAACTTTTGGAGGGGGAGTTTCCTGAACTTTCTTTGGGGGTGAGTTCCCCGACTAAAGAGGTTGGCGGCAAAGCTTCTGAGAAATTTTCGCCGGTGAATCATGAGGTTAAAATGGAAAGCCTTCATGACTCATTTTCAAAGGGCGAAATAATTGCTTTTGACAGCAGAGTAAAAAACACAATTGGCGACCCTTCTTATGTTGTTGAGCCCAAGATTGATGGGCTTTCGGTTGCGGTTGAATATAAAAACGGCGAATTTTTCAGAGCTTCGACTCGTGGTAATGGCTTAGTGGGTGAGGATATAACTGAAAACGTGATGACCATTGCAAACTTACCCAAGACTTTGAGCGAGAAACTGCCTTTTTTGGAAGTTAGGGGCGAGGTTTATATTTCGAAAGAGAATTTTTTGAAGTTAGTTAAATCGCAAGAAGCCGCTGGACTTAAAGTATTCAAAAACCCAAGGAATGCCGCAGCAGGCTCGCTCAGGCAGAAAGACAACAAAGTTGCTGCTTTGCGAAATTTGGAAATAATAGTTTTTAATGTTCAAAAAATTGAGGGCAAAACCTTCGAAAGCCACAAGGAATCGCTTGATTTTTTGAAGAGTCTTTCTTTCCCGGTACCTCCTTTTTATAACCGCTACAGTGACATAAACGAAGTTTTAAACGAGATTGACAGAATTGGTGAGGCGAGGAATTCTTTGCCCTTCGCAACTGACGGTGCGGTGGTTAAGCTTGATTCCTTGAAAGGAAGAAAAATTCTGGGCAGTACTTCGAAATTTCCGAGGTGGGCCGAGGCTTATAAATATCCTCCTGAAGAGCGCGAAACCGAACTCCTTGACATTGAAATCAATGTTGGAAGAACAGGCGTGCTCACTCCGACAGGAATTTTAAGGCCTGTTTTTCTTTCTGGCACAACGGTTAGCAGGGTTGCACTTCACAATGAAGACCTCATCAAAGAAAAGAACATTAAAATTGGCGATACTGTGCTGGTTAGAAAAGCCGGCGAAATAATTCCTGAAATTGTTAGGGTTGTGAAAGATGGCGAAAGCGCGAAAGAGTTTCAGTTCCCGAAAAAATGCCCTTCGTGCGGTTCGGACGTTGTGAAAGAAGAAGGCGAGGTTGCCCTTCGCTGCATTAGTTCCGATTGCCCTGGCCAGCTGATTAGGAATGTTATTCATTTTGCGTCGCGCGCTGCGATGGATATTGACGGCCTTGGTGAAACTTTGGTTTTAAAGCTTATAAATTCCGGCCTTGTGAAATCTGCGGCTGACCTTTATAAACTAAAAAAAGATGACCTTCTTCAGATTGAAAGAATGGGCGAGAAATCTTCTGAAAATATTGTTAAAGCAATTGAAAATTCAAAAAATAAGCCGCTCGATAAATTTTTATTTGCGCTTGGGATTCCTCACGTGGGCGAAAAGGCCTCGAGGCTTATAACTCAAAAATTCGGAAGCATTGAAAAAATAATTGAAGCTAAGGAAACCGAAATTGCCGAAATTGACGGCATAGGCGAAATAATTGCAAGCAGTTTGAGAAAATATTTTCAAGTTCCGGATAATATTAAGTTAATTGAAGAATTTAAAAATTATGGCCTTGAAATGCAGGCTCAAACGACTGTTAAAGGCGATAAATTTGAAGGCAAAACGTTTGTTCTAACAGGAAC
Organism: uncultured Oscillospiraceae bacterium; assembly: GCA_900554775.1. Lineage (GTDB taxonomy): Bacteria > Bacillota > Clostridia > Oscillospirales > Acutalibacteraceae > UMGS1491. The sequence continues at coordinate 4,047 of USIK01000050.1, read as the reverse complement.
CCTTGAAAATTACAGCAGAAACGAAGCTAAAGAAATAATCGAAAGCCTGGGCGGGAAAGTCTCTTCGAGCGTTTCGAAAAAAACTTCTTTTGTTCTTGCGGGGGAAGAAGCCGGAAGCAAGCTCGAAAAGGCTATGAATCTGGGAGTAAAAGTTATTAATGAAAAAGAATTTTTAGAGCTTATAAACGAAAAATAGTCTCATTTTAAATGAGACTATTTTTTGCTTTTATTTTAAATCAGGTAAATCTACGCCTGTGTAGTTTTTGAATTCTTGTTTGAATCTTTGATTTAAATTTTCGCTTTTGTCTAAATCAGATAAATTAAAATATGTTCTATCTTCACGGTATTCCCGCATGATATCATAGGCTATGTTGTGAAATCTTTGCCCTAAATTGAAAATATCAATTTCATTAAGGACTATGTTATTGCAAATAGTGATTTTTACAGGCATGCTGCAGGTTAGAGCTATAGTTTCTATTTTGAGTTTTTCAGGCGGCAATATACTTTTAACTAATTTTATTAAATATGTTAAATATTTAGTGTGTATGCCCTTTTTCTGATAATTAACCATACCGTTAATTTTGCGCAAATTAAAGGCATCTATGAATTCTAAATCGTAGTCTAAGTATGTGTTGTAATGCGATACTGTTATTTTTGCGCCTGCTAGTTTAAGCATGCTTATAAAAAATGCCTTGGTATAACAAATTTCTAAGAGTGAAGATTCTTGAGGGTGCCTTTTTATGTAGCTTACATGGTTAAAATTTTGGACGGGCTCTAGCTTCTTTGTGGAGCTAGAAGGAAACGTATAAAAGTTAAGTGTATTTCCTGTAGTGGTAAGATTGGTATATAAAATATCTTCAAAAATATTTGTGACTTTTTCCTTGAACGAAGGATCTTGAGTTAGATTGATTAAGATGTTGCCTAGTTGTGATTTATATGGATTTTTTTTATTTTCTAAAATTAGTTCTAAAATTTTTTCGCCTATGTCTTGAATGACTTTTTGCGTTAGATAATAGTCATTGACTTTTATGCAAGATGTTAAAATGCCACTTGTATGCGGGTCATATTCAAAATCTATAATATCTTTGTTATTGACGAGAAAGTATAGCAAAGCGTTTATTTGAATTAGATGATCTATGTGGTTCCTAACTTCAATATTTGTGTCGTCAATTCTGGTTATTGTGAAATTGCACGATTTTGTTTCCGGGCCTGGGTAAAGTTTTATGCAAACATTGGTTCCGGTTGCGCAAAGAAGGCCAGCAAGAAAGGCTTTTTGATTAGAAACTCTTTTTAGGTAAGAATAAGAATCTGATTTGCACCCTGTTTTTGAAGGCCTAGGCAGTGCAGTTTTAGGGGTCCCGGAAGCGTTAGCTACCGGTGAAAAGATGTATGAAAAAGCTAGAAAAATTGAAAGCGCTTTTTTTATCACGAAATCATTCCTTTATTTTAGTAATTGGTAAATATGTCTGAGTTTTATTATTTTAGATCAGGCAAATTCATGCCGGTGTAATCTTTAAAAATTTCTTTTACTCCTTGAGTAAATAAAGGTAAATTGTTTAAATGTATTAGTTGAAAAGGTCTTGTAACTTGATGAACAGCAGGATCAGATAAAATTTCATAAATTAAATTATAAAATTTTTGGCCTAAGTTAAAAATGTCGCTTTCGCTGAGAACTATTTGATCATCAATAGTGATTCTTATTGGCGTGAAATAGCTCAGAGGTAAGGATTCTATTTTTAGTTTTTCTGGCAGGAAAATATAATTAATATGTTTAACCATATTTTCTAAAAATCTATAACGCTCTCCTGTGAATTTGGTAGGGTATTTAGCGACCTTATGAATTTCAACACATTCCGGGAATTCCTTCTTAAGAGGCATCTTTTCCATTACTGTTACTTCTTCCCCAAGAGCACTTAAAAGCCCGGCAAAGAACATTTTTTGATAGCAAACTAGAAGGTAAGATGAGGTATCAGGGTATTGTTTTAGATAATTTACATGAATAGGATTTGTGACGGGTTCTGTTTCTTTTGAGTCAGAAGGTAACTCGAAAAATTTAATTGAATTTTCGCTTTTAGTAGGATTTGGTTCTAAAAGGCCATTAAAAATATTCAAAATTTTGTTAGTTAATTCAATATCATTGTTTAAGTCCATTGCAACATGTGCAGGTATTGTTGATTTCTTTTCTACGATTAGTTCTAATACTTTTTCACCCATTTTGTAGATTGTGTTTTGATTTAGAAGGTAACCATTAATTTTTGCACTAAGTATTGTAAGGTGTTTACGCCTATTGCTAAATTCAAATTTAAAATTTTTGTTTTGAAGTGCATTTAAAATTGCGGTGATTTCATTGTTTTGTTTAGCTGATGAATTCGGGACATCAACGTATGTATCATTAATTTTTTGTACCGTAAAATTAGGTATTGAATTTTTTTTCAGAAATACTATTTCTACATTTGCTCCGGTGGCGAAAAGAAGGCCGGCTAAAAATGCTTTTTGAATAATTTTTCTTTTTTTAGATAAAGCAACAGTTACTGATGGTTTTGTTGGAATTTGATGTTTTTTACAATATTGAATTGGCAAATATTCATCGCCATCAGCAAAAACAGGTGTTCCTGCTGAAAAAATGCATGAAAAAGCCATGAAAGTTGAAAGTGTTTTTTTAATCATAAGATCCTTCCATTTTTACCAATAGTTAATCTGATTGAGTCTTGTTTTTTTAAGTCAGGCAAATCTTTGCCAGTGTAAATTTGGAACATTTCTTTTACTCCTTGAGTAAATTCATCCGATCTACTTAAATCAAAGACAGAGCCGTAATGCATAAATAGATTAGCAGGGCATGACCATATTATTCTATCGAGTAAATTATAAAATTTTTGGCCTAAATTGAAAATATCATTTTGGTCAAGAACTATTTGATTGTTAATAGTAACTTTTGATGGCGTTATGTAGCTCATAGGTAAAGTTTCTATTTTTAGTTTTTCCGGTGGAAAACTAGAATTAATACTTTTGATAATGCTTTCTAAAAATGTGTAGTACTGTTCTTGGTAAATATGGCTTTTATTAACCCTACAAATTGTGATACATTCGGGGAAGGTATCGTCGAGTGTTTCTTTTATTTTTGCTGTTACTTTTATTCCAAGAGCACTTAAAAGTCCGATAAAAAACATTTTTTGATAGCAAACTATGAGGTGAGATGTGGCATCAGGGTGTTGTTTTAGATAATCTACATGAGCAGGATTTGTGACGAATTCTAGCTTTTCTGAATCAGAAGGTAATTCGAAAAATTTTAGTGTATTTTCGTTTTTAGTAGGATTAGGTTCGAAAAGGCCATTAAAAATATTCAAAATTTTGTCTTTTAATTCAATGTCATTATTTAAGTTTATTGTAACATGTGCAGGTATTGTTGATCTTTTTTCTGCGATTAGTTCTAGTATTTTTTCACCCATTTTGTGCATTGTGCTTTGGCTCAAGAAATGGTCTTTAATTTTTGCGTTGAGTATTACGAGTTGTCTTGAAGCTCTACTATTAAATTCAAATTTAAAATTTTCATCTTTAAGAGCATCTAACAGTGCAGCTATTTCACTATTTTGATTGGCTGATGTTATTGAGACATTAACGTCTATATTATTAATTTTCTTTACCATAAAGTCAGTTAATGATAATAGGTTTTTGTATTTTTTCCGAAATGCTATTTCTATATCTGCTCCGGTGGCGAGAAGAAGGCCGGCTAAAAATGATTTTTGAGCAATTCTTCTTTTTTTTACCAACTTATCACTTTGTGATGGTGATGTTTTTGTTGAAATTTGATGGACTTTAAGATATTGAATTGGCAAATATTCATCGTCACTATCAGCAAAAACGGGTGTTCCTGCTGAAAAGATGCATGAAAAAGCCATGAAAATTGAAAATATTTTTTTAATCATAAGATCATTCCTTTTTATTAATAATTAGTCTAATTGAGTTTTGTTAGTTTAAGTCAGGCAAATCTTTGCCAGTGTAAATTTGGAACATTTCTTTTACTCCTTGAGTAAATTCATCCGATCTACT
>USIK01000049.1 GCA_900554775.1 uncultured Oscillospiraceae bacterium | reverse complement strand
CGAAGATGATTCCCTTTCTTGGGTGTTTCTCTTCGCTGAAGCATGGCCCGTGCAGCTTTCAGGCATGTTCGAAGTGCTGTAATATCCAACAGCGGTGCTGCCGCAGCCAAGGCCCGCCAATTTACCCGAAGCTTTGCAATAATTCGCTGAAACCACTTCAGGATCAAAATCATAATCTTTGTTTTGCTTTCCTTTTAGATATTGCGTCATAATATGCTTCCAAATTCTAATTGCCGCAGGTGTATCACGGATTCTTTTTGGGTTGTCGTAGCCTGTCCAAATTCCGCCCACAGCATAAGGCGTAACGCCAATGAACCAGCTGTCGTAGTCGTCGTTTGTGGTTCCCGTTTTGCCAACAACATTCCAGCCGTCAATATTTGCGGCTCTACCTGTTCCTTCGCGGCCGATGATAACGTTTCTCAAAAGCCTGTTCATAATAGTTGCCGTTTGAGAGCTAACCGCTTGAATCGGAATATCATCTCTATGGTCAAGCAAAATTTTGTCGTTTCTGTCAGTTACATAAAAATAGCTATAAGGTTTATAAAATTTTCCGCCATTTGCAAAAATTTGGAAGGCTCCGGCCATTTCACGAGGCGTTACACCATAGTGAGTTCCGCCCGTTGCAAGCGCCGCTAAAGAAACGGCATCGCTTGAATCAAGGCTCGTGAAGCCAAGCTTTTTGGTTAAAAATTCATAGCTCTTCATTGGAGTGAGCATGTTTACGAGCTGTGCGGCAGGAGCATTCGCTGACTTTTCAAGAGCCCACTGAAGCGTGACTTTTCCTCTGTAACCTTTATACCAGTTGTTCGGCCAGCTTTTGTAGCCTCAGTTTGCTGCCGGAATTTGCAGCGGCTCGTCAGGAATCAAAGAAGAATAGTTAAACATGCCTTCTTCAATAACAGGGGTGTAAGCCGCCAAAGGCTTAATCGTCGAGCCCGGCTGGCGCCTTGCGAAGTTTGCTCTGTCATAAAGCAAGTTGCCCGTTTTAGGCTTCCTGGAGCCAACCGTTGCAAGGATTCTTCCTTTAAGGTCTATCATCGAAAAGCCCATCTCAAGATTTTGGTCAGTGGACATAATAGATTTATTTTTAACGGCTTCTTCAACTATCGACTGAGCCTTGCTATCCACAGCGCAGTAAATTTTAAGCCCTTGAGAATAAATCATATCTTCGGCTGCGGATTTTCCTATATTATATTTCTCGCAAAGGTCGCTTATAACATCTTTCAAAACGGTTTCAACATACCAGTTTCTAACATTCGAAGAAGAAATTTCTTCTGATGTTTTTTTGGAATAATCCGCGAAAGTCATCTTAGAAGATTCTTCCATAGCTTTTTGATATTCTTCCTGCGAAATTTTGCCCTGGTCGAGCATTTCGCTTAAAACTGTCTCGCGCCTTGCCCTGTTGTTTTCAGGGTGATAAAGCGGGTTGTAAGCTGTTGGGTTTTGAGTTATAGCTGCAATAGTTGCGCACTGGGCAAGCGAGCATTCTTTAATGCTTTTGCCGAAATAAATGTTAGAAGCGGTTTCAACCCCTCTGCTTCCTCCGCCAAAGTTTACTATATTAAGGTAAGATTCCAAAATTTCATCTTTCGAATATCTCTTTTCAAGTTCAAGCGCCCTGAAAATTTCCCTTATTTTACGAGTCAAGCTGACTTCATTATCTTCGGTTATGTTTTTTATGAGCTGCTGAGTGAGCGTCGAGCCGCCGTAGCTTGAGCTCCCTTTAGTAAGGTTCATTATAGCTCCGGAAGTCCTCTTCCAGTCAACTCCTCCGTGCTCATAGAATCTCTTGTCTTCAATTGCTATAATTGCATCTTTCATGTATTGCGGAATTTCGGAAAAATCAACCCACACCCTGTTTTCAAGACTATAAAGCCTTTGGTATTCCTGCGGATTGCCGTTTTCATCGTTTGCATAAACAAAGCTCGTCAGCGAAACCTTCGAAGCGTTTATGTTAAGTGCGATGTCATTTTTAAGAAGCGCAGATTTATAAAAATTAAGCGAAATAAGAATTATTATTCCGGTTAAAAGAATAATTGCAAAAATGCTTAGAAAAAACCTAAATAAAATTTTCAAAATCGAAACACTGATTCTTGAAAAACTGTTTCTTGGCCCTTTCGACCTTAAAGCCGCTGAGCTACCTGGTGTTTTGCTGTATTGACTTATGTCAGTTTTACGCATTTTAAACTCCTTTTTTGTTAGAAATCTTTCATAATACAAGTGTGCCTAATGAGGATAATACCACACTTAACATAGTTTAGTCAATAAACAGAAAGATTGCAGCCCTCTTTCTTACTTAAAATTATTATAAGCGAAAAAACAGTTTTTATTTAATTGCTAAGTCTCATAACAGCGGTGTAAACCTTTGAAATTTCATACCAGGTTTTGTAGTCAACATAGCCCGTTTGCGGGAGGTCAAAAATCTTTTGGAATGTTTTAACGGCATCTAAAGTGCTTTGGCCGTAATTTCCGTCAACCGCTAATTTTGGAATCAATGGGTAATTATTGCTTATTGAATTAAGCTGCCTTTGAATTGTTCTGACGGCGTCGCCGCTTGAGCCAACGCCCAAAGTTTCACCAGGGAAAGAAATTGGAATTCCGGTAACTTCAGTTGCGCTTTCGAGGTAAATTTCAGAGCCGTAATATCTTCTCAAAATGTTAATGTAATCCTCGCCTTGCTCGCCCAAATTTTTTGATTCCCACTGTGAAAGCCAGCCCGGGCAAGTAACATTTATTCCGTCGCAATATTGCGTGAAAAGCGGCTGCTGAATGCCTGGTTTTGTGATGAAAGTTGAAAAAACATCGTCAACAACGTTCGAAATTTCTTGAAATATATTTCTTTGATAAACGAATTTTTGGTCATAAGCAGTTGAAGAAGTAATCGTGAAATTTTTGCCCCGGCTCCTGTACCATTCCGTGAAAACTCTGTTCAAAGTGAAAGAAATAATCACAAGAACATTAGCCTTAATGGCCTCTTCCGGCCAGGTTGCGTAAATTTCGCTGCTGGCAACATTTTTAATGTAATCTTGGTAAGGAATCCAGTAGTTAGGCGCGGAATCGTCATAAGGGCTGCCGTCATGCACCACAATGAACTCAGGAATAACAACTTTATCAAGCACAACAAACCCCGAAGCTTCCGGCAAAGGCTTAACGGCTTCTTCCGCAATTTTTGGAGGGAAATTGCCATAAAGAGTATGGTCAGGAATGGTGTAACTGCGCTCGGAAATTTCGTTGTTATCTGATTTTTTCATATAAACATTCTGAGCAGCAATTGCATCAGGAAGAATCTGCACGCCATTTATAGCGATAGGTTCGAAACCGTCTTTTTTAATAACAACGTCATAATCAGAATATGGTTTCGGCGAACCCGGACTTAAGGAATATTCAACCGGCGGAGCATCAAGCGTGAGAGTGTCAGTTTTGCCTGAAGAATTAGTTAAAACCTCGCCAACAACGCTTTCCGGCTGGCCTGAAATGGTTACTGAAACGGTTGAATTTGAAAGAGGATTTGCAATAGACCCATCAAAAACATTTATTTGAAGCTTCCCTGTGCTCATAAAATTACCTCCGAAAAATAATCTCTAGTGTATAAAATGAAAAAGCCATAAAATTTATTACTCTTTTTGTATTGATAAATTAAAGATTATCTTTTACGTTGATATTTGTTAAATTAATATACAAAATATTATTTTTAGCCCTGTATTTTTTTGTGATATTAAATCAAGATTAATTATTGACAAACTTTATTTTCTTAGCTATAATTCAAGTGGTTTGAAACCACAATAATAAATCAATGTTTGAAAGGGAGTTTATCATGAAAAACATCGAAAATTTCGCAATTTCAGACGCAGCTTTAGAACAAGTTGCAGGAGGAGTTGAAGTTAAATCTTCAAAAATTAAAAAAGCTCTTACTTACACAGGCCTCGTACTTGGTGGCGGACTCGCATTAGCAGGAACAGCATGCTGTGGCGCTTATGTAGGAGAAAAATACACTCCATATGCAAAAGCAAAAGCATACTGGAAAAAAATGAGAGCACCTCAAGCTGAAGAAGCAAAAGTTGAAGCTCCTGCAGCTCCTGCTGAAGAACCAGCTGCTGCTCAATAATCTTCCAAAAAATTTTGGTATTAATACGAATTTAAAACACAATTGTTTATTCAATAATTTACCATTCGGCCACGCCTTTCTCACAAGGCGTGGATTTTAAAATCATATTCAAAAAATTAAATTTTTAATAAGTGTGGTCAGTCTTATTCTATTGTGAATTTTATTAAAAAAAATTTACATAAAATATTCCAAGTTGGTTATTAACACTTTAAATACTGTAGTATATTTAATTATTGACATTTTAAAAACAATAATATATAATAATTATGATCATATGATCTACTTAGACATAATAGTTATTGGAAAGGACAGTTTAATCATGGAAAAAATTGAAAACTATGCAATCTCAGAAGAAGCTTTAGAAGGAGTTGCCGGTGGATTCAAAGTAAATAAAGAACTCGTTAAAAAAGCTCTTATCGGTACAAGCATTGTAGTTTTATCAGCAGCAGCAGGCGGAGCAGCAGGTGCAGTTTCTGGATACTATGCTGGCAGACGTAACTCAAGCAGCAAAAAAGCAAAAGGCAAACAAGCTGTTTCAAGCTATGCAGGCATCGGAGATTTAAAAGATGTAAACATGGAAGACTTTAGAAGTCTTTTCAACCCAGTTCTCGGAGACAACGAATGGGAAGAATACATGCGTGAAAGAAGAAACCAAGAAGACTAATATAATTTATTAGCAATTATAGCCATGCTCTATTAATTGGAGCGTGGTTTTTATTTTTAATAAAATTATGCAAAAAATATTTTAATTTAAGTGTTGACATTTAAAATATAGTAATATATAATAAAAATGGCCGCTAGGCCAAATGAAAAATATTTGTATTTTGAAAGGATGGTTTAACATGGAAGAATTCAAAAATGGTGCAATTTCTGAAGAAGCTTTAGACGAAATCGCAGGTGGACTCAGCATTTCTAAATCAACTGTTAAAAACGTTCTTATCGCTGCAGGTATTGGAATTTTAGCAGTTGGCGGAACAGCCGGCGCATACAAATACCTGGGCCAAAAAGGCAAAGAAGAAAAACATGAAGAGGTTAAAGATCCTGGCCATGGAGAAGCATTCGAAATACTTCATGTAAAAGAAAAAGCAGCAATATGGGATAAGAGAATAGCAAAAATTAAATAAATTTCTCATCATGGTACCTGCTAGCTATGCTGGCGGGTATTTTTTGTGCAAAAAATATTTTAATTTAAGTGTTGACATATAAAATATAGCAATATATAATAAAATAGTCGTAAGACTAAATGAAAATACTTATATTTTGAAAGGATGGTTTAACATGGAAGAATTTAAAAATGGTGCAATTTCTGAAGAAGCTTTAGATGAAATCGCGGGCGGACTTAGCGTATCCTCATCAGCGGTTAAAAACGTTCTTATCGCTGCAGGCATTGGAATTTTATCAGCAGGTGCAGGCGCAGGCTACGCTTACTTAACCTCGGAAGATGACATTGATGCGCCAGCAGCTCCAGCAGCACCAGTGGCACATCCAGTAGCATCCAGTGGCGGTGGCACAGCTCACAAAAAAAATGCTAGCAAGGCCTTGATTAGCAAAGGTGTTGACATGGATCCAATCGCATTTTCCAAACTTGGTGTCAAAGAAAAAATAAAACTATTTAAAAAAGCAAACCCAGATCTAAAATAAATTTCTAGATATGTAATTTTTTATAACTATCCCGCTGAATATAATCAGCGGGGGTTAATTTTGTGCAAAAAATATTTTAATTCAATAGTTGACATTCAAAATATAGTAATATATAATAAAAACGGTCGCTAGGCCAAATGAAAAATATTTGTATTTTGAAAGGATGGTTTAACATGGAAGAATTTAAAAATGGTGCAATTTCTGAAGAAGCTTTAGATGAAATCGCGG
>USIK01000048.1 GCA_900554775.1 uncultured Oscillospiraceae bacterium | reverse complement strand
GAAATCAAGTGGCGGAAGACAAGAAAATTCAAGGCAAAATTTCTTGCGAATATGGCTACAAATACCAATTTGCAGTTAAAGCTTCCACGGGATATCATTTAGAAACATTCAAATTAAGAGCAACTGTGGAAGGCTCGGAAGCAATTGAAGAAGGCTCAAATGAATTTTCTAATATGTTTGATATTGACACCACAACAAATGCAAATTACAAAATTTACACCATTGTTAATAAAGATAAAGATAAAAATGAAACCGGTGTTCAGAAGAGTATGACAATTTCAGGAAATATAAACAAAGAGATAAAAACTGTAACTTTTGAACCGGCCAAAAAAGACTCCACTGTGGATTCTTCCGTAGAACCTGTTCTTAGTTATTTGAATGAGCAAGGCGATGAAATTTCTTCTCTAAGTGCTGATTATGGTTCGAATATTGCTTTTGCTATAAAGCTAAGTGACAGATACAGCAATTCGAATCTTACCGTTGGGCTTTATAAAGGCGATGAACTTGTTGAAACTTTGCACAAAGTTTCAGGTTATTACAAAATAACGAATATCACTGATAATTACACAGTTAAAGTTTCGGGCCATTCGGTGAACAGCTATTTTGTTAACTTTAGTAAAAATGATTATGTTGATTACTCGCTTATAACAGATGGCGAAGAAAAGGAAATGAGCGACAATGTGTCGGTTTCTTACGGCGGCAGCTGCTACTTTAAGATCAGAGAAAAAGAAGGCTACCAAATGGGAGAAAGCACAGTTGTTCAGGCTACTTCGGCTTCGGGTGAAAAAATAACCCTTGAAAAGAATTCTCTGGGTCAATATAAACTCACGAATATCAAAGATAATTACACCATAACCGTTGAGAATATTGACGAAATATTTTATAGTTTGAAATTTATTCCTATTGACGGCGTGACTTACTATAATGAAGTTGGTTCGGTTATCACTGGTGATTTTAAAGTTAGTTATGGCAAAAACTTTGAATTTTCAATAAAAATTGATGACGCTCATTCGGAATCTATTCAAGGCGCTTACATTGTTACAAATGAAAGCGGCCAAAGCGAAGTTAAAATTCAAAAATTAGCTTCTGATAGATATTTGATTCAAAACATCACTCAGGATATAACTATAAGAGTTGCGAATGTAAACAAAAATAAGTACACAATCACGCTTACGAAAGACGAAGGAATAGATTATTACAACAAAGACGGCAAAGTTATAACCGGAGAAAACGAAGTTGAATACGGCGGAAGCTTGAGTTTCAAGGTTAACCTTTATCCGCTGTATGCAAATTCAAACATCAAAGTAATGCTTGGAAACCAAGAGCTTTCAGCGGATGACAATGAGTATTATACCGTTGAAACGGTAACTGAAAACAAAACTGTAACAGTCGTTGGAATAGGCAAAACTGATGTGGCCGAAGTTATTGAAACCATTAGTTCGCTCCCAACAGATATTAATGACGACACCGACCTTGAACAAATAATTCAAGCGGTGAGGGATTACAACAATTTAAGCGATGCTGAAAAATCAAGCGTTGGAAACCATTATGTTCTTGAGCAACTGCAAAAGAAGGTTGCAGATATCATTCACACCTACAATGGAGTGACTGCTGAAGGCATTGACTGGAACATAAAATTGATCGCAAACCCAATTGACACAGATCTTGACGCATGCACGAGAATTTACGGCAAACTAAGTTCAGAATATATTCTTTCGCTTTATGATGTTTACCTTTGGGATACTTTAACCGACCGCAGGTATACTCTCCCTGAAGGAAAAACCATTGTGATTCACCTCCCGACGCCTAACATGGCTTACTTTGAAAATCCTTCGGGAATTCACGAAAATTCAGACGGCAAACTCAATTTCTTAACTCTTAATATGGGCAACTCCGTGACTTCGCTTGAAACTTCGTCTTTAAGCCCGATCGGAATAGTTGCGAACAGATCCATCCAGCCGGGAAGATCTTCTCTTATAGATGCGTTTGACTCGAATGTTTCAATGCTCACTAATTACACTCTTGGAAGCATTGGCGGCTCGGGCAATAAGAAGGAATCAAATTTCTCGGGAAATAAAAATAACTCTTCAAACAGTTTTGACGAAGGCGAGGCTTTAACAGGCAGCTCGAATTCAGGAACTAATAAGTTCAGAAAGACCGACAACAGCACAACTCGCTTGGGAAGTGCGCTAAAACTTATCCTGATTATCATGATTTTGCTTATAATAATTGCAGTTATTTGGGCTTTAGTTAAAAAATATAAGGATAAATCCAAAAAAAGCCACGAATAATGCAGATTTAATTGAATTTGAGTATTGATAACTACAAAATAAAATGTTATAATAAAGAATATTTCTTATAATTAAAAAGAGGTGTTAGTTATCATTTCCAAAATACCGGGAATACTCAAAAAGCTTCGTTTAGATTGTGGATTCACTCAAGGCAAGGTTGCTGATTTCTTAGGTATAGACAGGTCAACTTATTCTTACTATGAATCAGGCAAGATAAACCCCGATGTAAGAACTATACTTAACCTTTCAAAAATCTATGGAGTTGATTACACTGAAATTCTAGATGCCGATGCTGAAATGGTATGTTCCGATTACGCTAAAAACGGTGGCAAGTCGAGTGATGACTGCATTAATGAGGATAAATACCTTAAGTGTCAAGAAAAGAATATCTCGCTCGGCATCAAACTCCTTTCTAAGGAGTCGCGCGATGAAATTCTAAAAGAAATTTCAAACAAAATTAAAGAAGAAAGAAAATCCAAAAAACCAATAGAATGGTTTTAAGTCTAGAGATTCAAAAAGCTTACTGTAAGCTTCTTTAAAAGTTTTGAAAAATTCTTTTTATCCACACTGCTGTGGGTAACAACGTCAGAAATGCAAACAATATCATTACCCTGGCGGTAAATAATTTCACCGACTTTCTTTCCTCGGATTACAGGTGCTTCAAGCTTTTCATCAAGCACCAATTCCGGGGAAATTTTTTCTTTATTTTTATTTGCTACCAAAAAATTCTCGCTTTTAATAACCGAAAGCTCGGCGCAGCTTTCTATTCCGTTTTCAACTTTCAAATATTTGGGCACCTCAAAAGGAGGAGGACTCGAAAGGCTATATTCTGAAAAACCGTAATCAAGAAGTTTGGTTACTTCAGAGTTCCTTTCTTTAACGTCCTTGCAACCGAGAACCACTGCAATCAAGCTCATTTTGTCTTTCTCTGAGCAAATGCAGGCGCAGCTCCCGGCCTCTTTTGAAGTGCCTGTTTTTATTCCCGTCGTCCCGGGGTAAAGTTTTATTAGTTTATTCGTGTTTACTATTTGGGTTTTGCCACCCCTAATGTGATCTATCCACTTTGAGGTGTAATCGGCAGCTCTTTCGCATTCAAGAAGCGCTTTCGCCATGAAGGCAATGTCGTGCGCAGTGCTTATGTTTCCGTCGATGTCCTCTGCTATGCAGTTTTTGAAAATCGTGCTTTTTAGATTATATTTCGCAGCGTAATTGTTCATTTCCTGCAAAAATTTACCTTCATCGCCGGAAATATGGTCGGCCAGCGCTATGCAAGCGTCATCGGCTGAAACCATCGCAATAGCTTTTATCAAATCTTCTATTTTCATGGTTTCGCCTTGCTTAAGCCAAATGTTAGAGCCGCCCGTGCGAGGGATTTCTTTGCTTATGGTTACTTTGCTGCTTAAATCTTTAATCGTATCAAACGCTATGAGCAAATTCATCATCTTCATGAGCGATGCTGTATAGCGCACTTCCGAAGGATTTTTTTCGAATAAAATTTTCCCGCTTTTGCTGTCTATCAATATTGCCGAAGGAGCGGAAACATCGAACTCTTCGCTATTTTCTTCATTCGCGAAAATAGTTAAAGGATAAAAAAGGAAAATCAGGGAAACGATTATGGTGGACAAAATAACCTTAAGTTTCATTTTAAAACCTCGCTTAGAAATTGTTATTTTTTAAGCTTTAAAAGCACATCCCATAACGTCTTTTATTTTGTGTTTCACGAGGTTTTTGATTGCTACCCTTGCCTCTGAGAGGTAACCTCTTGGGTCGAATTTATCGGGGTTTTCCACGAAAAATTTTCTCACAGCGCCTGTCATTGCGAGCCTTAAATCGGAGTCAATGTTTATTTTGCAAACCGCTTTTTTAGCAGCCATGCTGAGCTGATCTTCCGGGATTCCTTTCGCGCCGGCCAGGTTTCCTCCGAATTTATTTATTTCTTCCACTAGATTCGGCAAAACGCTCGAAGCGCCGTGAAGAACTATCGGTAAGCCTGGGCACAAAGTTTCGATTTTTTCAAGTATATCAAACCTAAGTTCAGGGTTTTGGCTTGGCTTGAATTTGTAAGCTCCGTGGCTTGTTCCGATTGCTATTGCCAAGGAATCAATCTCGGTTTTTTCAAAAAAGTCTTTGGCTTGCTCAGGGTCGGTGTAAAAAGATTTATACGGCGGGACGCACACTTCGTCTTCTATCCCTGCGAGGCTCCCGAGCTCTGCTTCCACCGTTACGCCGTATTTGTGAGCATATCTTGCAACTTTAAGGCTCAGCTCGGCGTTTTCTTCGTAGCTAAGGCTCGAGCCGTCAATCATAACGGAAGTAAAGCCGCTGTCGATGCATTCTTTGCAAATTTCAAAAGAATTCCCGTGGTCAAGGTGAAGCGCTATGGGAATATCAGTCGACATTTCAGCAGCTTCCACCAGCTTTCTTAAATAGTTCATCCCGGCGTATTTTCTCGCCCCGGCAGAAGCCTGAAGAATAAGCGGCGAAGACATTTCGTTTGCAGCCTCGGTCACCGCTTGAATTATTTCCATGTTATTTACATTAAATGCTCCAACAGCATAGTTCCCTTCATATGCTTTTTTAAGCATTTCTTTTGTGTTTACTAAACTCATAATTGCACCTCTAAAATGTTTTTAACTGTTTTTATGCAAATATATATTATTATAATTATGTCTGTTTTGTCAAAATATAATTTCAAATTTTGTATTGACTTAATTTTTGTTTTGGTGTAATATTTCTTTAGTTTGGTTGCTACTGTGGCTCAGTTGGTAGAGCAGCTGATTCGTAATCAGCAGGTCGGCGGTTCGAGTCCGCCCAGTAGCTCCATATATTTTTTAAAATAGAAATTGACACCGCTAGTTGGTGTCAATTTTAATTTTTTAGTGGTTAAATTAATTAAATTCCGTGCCAAGAATATCTACTTGGAAAAGTAGGTAATGTTCATTTTCTGCCGATGAAAAATGCTTCCAAAGAACAGGGCACTCTTCTAGCATCTTTTGTTTGATTTTGATGTCACTACATTCGGTAGCCTTGCCGGTTATTCTTATCCACTGCCTTGAGGCTTCTTTTTTAGCGACTATTTGAATATTCCCGTTGCTTCTTAGCTGCTTGTGCGCTTCGTTTTTATTATTCGTGGAAATAAATAGCTTTCCGCCGTGTTCCATCACGGCGCCAAACGGTCTCCCGGCAGGGAAGTCTTTATTTATTGTCAAAACGTAAAAGTAACCGCATTCTTTCAAAAATTCATATGCTTTGCTCATAATTTTACCTCCGAAAATCCATCGGCTTTAAAAATCGGTGTATTTTTATTACTTTAATATTTCACCGAAATGCGAAACCCCTCGCTGAAAAATTAATCAGTGGGGCTATTTTTTAAGAAAATAAATGAGGGTATTTTTTATTAAGACTTCGGAACTGAATTGCTTCAGCAATATGCATAACTCCGATTTTTTCTTTGTTTTCAAGGTCTGCGATGGTTCTTGCAATCTTGAGAATTTTGGTTCCTGCCCTCGCTGAAAGGCCCATTCGATTAAAGGCGCTTTTCAAAATGTTTCTTGCTTCGGGCGTTAAAATGCAGGTTTCTTTCAAAGCGCTTTGAGGCATTTTCGCGTTTGAAAATATATTTTTCCCGGAGTAGCGTTTGAGCTGAATTTCCCGAGCTTTCACGATCCTTGAGGCAATTTCAGAAGATTTTTCTCCGCCAGTGTCTGAGCTGAATTCCTCGAAATTAATAGGAGGGACTTCGATGTGAATGTCGATTCTGTCGAGTATCGGGCCGGAAACTTTCGAAAGATATCTTTCTATCTTATTTTTGCTGCAAAAGCAGGGTTTCT
>USIK01000047.1 GCA_900554775.1 uncultured Oscillospiraceae bacterium | reverse complement strand
ATTTTATATAACATTGTGTTTTAATATTGATTTTTTGTTCTAATAGTAATACAATACATGTTACCAAACACTTTTATACTAGAAAGGAGAATTTCAATGATTAAAACCTTGGCCGGATGTATAGGTAAATATAAAAAAGACTCGATTATTGCGCCTTTGTTTGTAATTTTAGAAGTTTTGGGTGAAATTTGTATTCCATTTTTGGTTTCAAATTTAATAGACTATGGAATTGATAAAGGAAACATTGATTATATTTTGAAAATCGGAAGCATTCTCGTTTTGTGCACGATTCTAACGCTAATTTGCAGTTTCATTGCTGGCAGAAGCGCCGCCATTGCTTCGTGCGGCTTCGCAAGAAACATCAGGCAGGCTATGTATGCAAAGGTTCAAAATTTTTCATTTTTTAATATTGATAAGTTTTCAACCGCAAGTATTATCACAAGGCTCACGACTGATGTTTCAAACATTCAAAACGCTTATGAAATGGTAGTTTTTTCGGCGGCGAGAGCCCCGGCAATGCTGGCTTTTTCGCTTATTGCATCTTTTAGAATTAACAAAGAACTCTCTTTCATTTTCCTAGCGTGTATTCCCTTTTTGGCATGCGGACTTTTCTTCATAATGACTAATGCGCACAAAATGTTCACGAAAACATTCAAATCTTATGATAATTTAAATGAAATTGTAGGAGAAAATTTAAATGCCATAAGGGTTGTTAAATCGTTTGCCAGAGAAAAATTTGAAAAAAGCAAATTTTATAAAGCTTCAAATAAAATTTACAAATACTTTCTGAAAGGCGAAAAAATAATAGCCTTCAACATGCCTCTCATGCAAATTTGCATGTATGGCTCAACAATTTTGGCTGCATGGTTTGGCGCGAGGATAATAGTTGCCTGCCGCAACAACCCCCAAGAAGGCCTGAGCACGGGCCAGCTTTTAAGCCTTATTTCTTATGCAACTCAAATTTTGACAAGCCTTATGATTCTTTCAATGGTTCTCACGATGATTACTATTTCGATTTCATCAGCGAAAAGAATCTCTGAAATATTAAACGAAGAAAGCGACATTAAAAGCCCCGCAAACCCTGAAAAAACCGTTAAAAACGGCGATATTACCTTCGAAAATGTTAATTTCAGCTATGTTAAGGATGAAACCAACCTTTGCCTTAAAAATATAAATTTAAGCATAAAATCAGGCGAAGTGATCGGCATTACCGGCGAAACAGGAACCGGAAAAAGCACGCTCGTGCACCTTATTCCACGGCTTTATGATACCACAAGCGGCAACGTTTTAGTAGGTGACAAAAACGTTAAAAGTTACGACCTTAAAGTTTTAAGGGATTCGGTTTCGATGGTTCTTCAGAAAAACACTTTATTTTCAGGAACTGTGGCTGAAAATTTGCGCTGGGGAAACGAAAACGCAACCAATGAGGAAATGAAAAAAGTTTGCAAAATAGCCTGCGCAGATGAATTCATAGAAAATATGCCTCAAAAATACGAAACATACATTGAAAGAGGCGGAACAAACGTTTCCGGCGGGCAGAAACAAAGGCTTTGCATCGCTAGAGCGCTTCTTAAAAAGCCAAAAATTTTGATTCTTGACGACTCAACAAGCGCACTTGACACCAAAACGGAAGCAACAATCATAAAGGCTTTGAAAGAAGAAATCCCACATATTACAAAAATAATAATTTCACAAAGAATTTCATCAGTAAAAGCCGCAGACAAAATAATCGTTATGAAAAACGGCGAAATTGCGGGGTTTGACAGCCATGAAAAACTGCTTGAAACCTGCGGTATTTACAAAGAAATCTGGGACTTACAAAGCAAAAAGGAGGGAGCTTAGAATGAAAAACATAAAGAAAAAACTCGATTTTGCTGTTTTAGGGCGGATTTTCGACTACATGGCAAAATATAAAATTCACATCTTTTTGGTTTCTATTTTTATTCTCATAAGCTCCGGCGTTACTGCTGTTTCGTCGCTTTTCCTACAAGTTTTGATCGACAAATACATCGGCCCTCTTCTTTTGGCTTCAAACCCTGATTTTTCCGGGCTTTTAAACCTTATTATAATCATGGGCTGCATTTATCTTTCAGGGGCCGTTTCAACTCTTATTTACAACATGCTAATGGCCAAGGTTTCCCAAGGCGTTTTGAAAGACATTCGAAACGATATGTTCGGCCACATGCAAACTCTTCCGATTAAATATTTCGACACGCACTCTCACGGCGACATAATGAGCTCTTACACAAACGACACCGACACCCTAAGGCAAATGATTTGCCACGCTATCCCCCACACATTTTCGGCAGCTATTACTATCTCAACGATTTTCATTTCTATGCTTTATCTTAGCATTTGGCTAACTTTAATCGTTTTATTTTTCGTTGTTATTTTAATGTTTTTCACTTCGAAAATAGTGAAAAAAAGCGGTAAATATTTCGTGAAGCAGCAAAAAGATTTAGGCGATACAAACGGATACATCGAAGAAATGATAAACGGCCAAAAAGTTGTTAAAGTTTTTTGCTATGAAAACAGGGCGATAAATAAATTCGGCGAGAAAAACGACGAACTTTGCCACAGCGGAACCCTTGCGAATATTTATGCAAATATTTTAATGCCGATAATGATAAACAGCGGGTAGCTAGTCTACTAGCTGATTGCCGTGATTGGCGGATGCCTTGCGCTAAGCGGCGTTGCGAACATAAGCCTTGCAGGCAAAAGCATTTTAACGCTTGGAATGATTGCTTCGTTTATGCAGCTTTCAATGAATTTCATAAACCCGGTTAGCCAAATTTCTCAGCAATTTAACTCAGTGGTCATGGCGCTTGCGGGCGCAAAGCGAATTTTCGAAATTATAGATGAAAAAAGCGAAGAAGACGCCGGCAAAGTTGAAATCGTGTGCATGGATGAGAACATGAAAGAAATTCCGGAGCACACTGAGTCCTGGGCATGGAAGATTAAAAATCCTGACGGAAGTTTTAGTTACAAAAAATTCGAAGGTAAAGTAACTCTTTCGAACGTTGATTTTGGTTATGAGCCTGAAAAAACAGTCCTTCACAATATAAATCTCACTGCGAATCCCGGCGAAAAAATAGCCTTTGTGGGTGGCACAGGCGCCGGAAAAACCACAATAACCAGCCTTTTAAACAGGTTTTATGACATCACTGCGGGAAGCATAACCTACGACGGAATTGACATCAAAGACATTAAAAAGTCAAGCTTAAGGCACGCCATAGGCGTTGTTTTGCAAGATGTTAAACTTTTCACCGGGACGGTTATGGAAAACATTCGCTACGGCAGGCTCGACGCCACGGATGAAGAGTGCATAAATGCGGCAAAGCTTGCAAACGCCGATGGCTTCATAAATCTTTTGCCGGAAAAATATAACACCATCATAAGCGGCTCCGAAAGCAATCTTTCGCAAGGGCAAAGGCAGCTTATTTCAATCGCAAGAGCAGCGGTTGCCGACCCACCGGTGATGATTCTCGATGAAGCGACTTCATCAGTTGACACAAGAACCGAAAAATTAATTCAAAAAGGCATGGATGCGCTCATGAAAGAAAGAACGGTTTTCGTGATTGCTCACAGGCTTTCGACTATCCAGAATTCAAACAAAATAATTGTTCTTAAAAAAGGAAGAATAATCGAAAAAGGAACTCACGAGGATTTAATCACGCAAAAAGGCGAATATTACAGACTTTACACAGGAATTTTCGAAAAATAAAAAACTGCACGCAGTCTTGCCGGGCTGTGTGCAAAAATTTTGCTTTAGGGCTATACTAAAACTTAAAAATATTGTAAAATTAAGTTATAAAGATGAAATTCAGGAGTGAAAATTTTGAACGAAAACAAAGATATTAAACCGGCCGAAATTCTCTCCCCTGCAGGAGACATGGAAAGGTTTCTTGCAGCAGTGAACTACGGCGCTGATGCAGTTTATTTAGCAGGGAAAGAATTTGGAATGAGGGCGTCGCCTGCTAATTTCGACATGGAAAACCTAAAAAAAGCAGCTGAAATTTGCCACGAAAAAAACAAAAAAATATATTTAACTTGCAACACTTTGCCAAGAAACAATGAAATCGAAAGAATCCCGGAATTTTTAAAACAAGCGTCCGATGCAGGAGTAGACGCGTTTATAATTGCGGATTTAGGCGTTTTTGACATCGCAAAAAGGGTCGCACCAAACGTGGACGTTCACATTTCAACGCAAACGGGCGTGGTTAACTATGAAACCGCTAGAAGCCTTTACAACATGGGCGCTTCAAGGGTCGTGCTGGCGAGAGAACTTTCTTTGGAAGAAATTGCAACAATAAGGGCAAAAACAAACCCTAATTTGGAAATTGAAACCTTTGTTCACGGCGCAATGTGCATGTCTTATTCCGGAAGATGCCTCATTTCCCAATATATGACCGGAAGGGATGCAAACCGCGGCGACTGCGCTCAGCCCTGCAGGTGGAAATACAGCCTCGTGGAAGAAAAAAGAAAAGGCGAATACTTCCCTGTGGTTGAGCAAGAAAACGGCACTTACTTTTTCAATTCAAAAGACCTTTGCATGATCGAGCACATCCCAGAGCTTTTAAAAGCCGGCGTAACAAGCCTTAAAATTGAAGGCAGAGCTAAATCGGCTTATTACGTTGCGGTTGTAACAAATGCCTACAAGCAAGCTCTTTCAGACTACTACAAAATGGGCGAAAACTTCAAGCTCGAACCTTGGATTAAAGAAGAAGTCTACAAAATAAGCCACAGAAAATATTCAACTGGCTTTTATTTTGGAGTCGAGCCAGGGCAAATTTACGACAATGGCGGATACGTTAAAGACTATGAAGTAGTAGCAGTTTGCGAAAATTACAAAGACGGAATGATTGAAATTTCTCAAAGAAATAAATTCTTAAGAGGCGACGAACTTGAAGTTTTAATGCCAGGCAAAAAGCCATTTACATTCAAAGTTCAAAAAATCCTTGACGAAAAAGGAGCCGAAATGGACTGCGCACCGCATGCAATGCAAAAATTGTTTATCCCATTTGAAAATAAAATTGAAAAAGGCGCTTATTTGAGAAAAATAAAATAAATAAAGCCACCCGTTTTGGGTGGCATTTTTCTTTGAAAATTAGCCATTTTGTCTATAAAAATCTTCGCAGAATCTTCTATAACTATAGTATTTTGTATCTCCATATTTAATGCATCTTAATCTGTCACATCCTTCAAAAGCACCAGACCCTAAATGCTTAACACTTTTTGGGATATATATATATTCTAAACTTTTGCAACATCTAAAAGCGAAATCTTGTATAGTGTAGAGGCTGTTCGGAAGACTAATTGTTCTCAATCTTCTACAATTGTCAAAAGCATATCGCCCTATTGATTCGAGTCCATCAGGGAGAGTAATATCCTCCAAAAAATTGAAATATTTGAAAGCAGCCGTACTTATTCTCTTAATTCCATAGGGAATGTTAACACTTCTAGAATATGAGTATTTTTCACGTGCTTCACTAAGATAAAGGAATCCCTCTTCTCTTACCCTAGCATCTGAATCTGGCCTTTTAGATACAATTTTTTCATCAGATCTTTCACAATTATAACGATTTTCTCTTTTTTCAGCCAAAGTTTTTGCCGGTATTTTACTGTTGCTGACATCTGAAGTTTTCTTAGATTCTTTATCATCAGATCTCAAAATGCTCTCAATTAATAAATCTATCTCATCCGAAGAACCCGAACAAAATGCTACAGGAAACTGAGAAAATATTCCTCCTGTTAAAACGATAGTTGCAATTATTTTTTTCATTTTTTTATTCATTTAAAAAATCTCCTTTTAAAATAAAATTTTATTTAATAAAATAATTTAAAGCCTCTTTATATCCTTCAAAGCCCTTGCCCATTATGGTTTTCTCGCACGCTTGGCTTATCAAAGATTTTTCCCTAAAACTTTCGCGCAAAGAAATATCAGAAAGGTGAACCTCAACGGTTTTTATGCTAACGGCCTTTAAAGCGTCAAGAATCGCAATGCTAGTGTGAGTGTAAGCCGCAGGATTGATAATTATTCCGTCAAAATTTTCAAAATAAGCCTTTTGAATCCTGTCAACTATGTCTCCTTCATGGTTCGACTGAAAAAATTCAGTCTCAACGCCCTTTTCTTTAGCAGCGCTTTTTATGAAATTGACAAGATCATCATAGCTTTTGCTTCCATAAATAT
>USIK01000046.1 GCA_900554775.1 uncultured Oscillospiraceae bacterium | reverse complement strand
GGGGGGGGGGGGGGGGTTTTTTTTTTTTTTTTTTTTAAATTAAAAATAAAAAAAAAATTTTAATAAAAATTATATAATTTTTTATGGAATTATAAATTATAGCAAAAACCACCTGGAAATAAATCCGGATGGTTTAAATTTTTATTATGTGTATTCCTTGCGCCTGCGCGGCTTTAACTATGTAATCATGACACGTGAAAATTATCGTTTGCGGGATTTCCCCATTATTTTTGAAAAATTCCAGTGTATTTTCCATTCTTTTAAGGTCGTAGCGAACCAAAGTGTCGTCTAAAATAAGCGGAACCTGATTTTTGCAAATCAACTTTGAAATTGCAATCCTCAAAGAAAGATAAGCCTGGTCAACAGTGCCACTGCTGAGGTTTTCAAGGTTTCTCTGCATCATTTCGTATTCAGCCAAAATTCCATAATTATTGCCAACATAAATATTTTCGTATTTTCCGCCAGTTAATTTGCTAAAAATATTCGAAGCTTCTTTATTTAGTTTCGGGTTGAAGTTCTTCCTTATTTCAACCGAAGCCTTTTCAATCAGGTTTTTCGCAAGTTTAAGGCTCTCAAAGTAGCTGCTCGCAGAAACCAAATTTTCTTTTTCAAGCTCAAGTTCAGCGTTTAAATCACCTAGTGTTTTTTCCGGCATTTTTATTTTTTTCATAGCTTCAATGTACGCATTTTCGAGTTCGAGTATCTTTAGATTTTCCAATCTTTCAGCTAAAGCTTCGGTGTTTTCTTCTGAAAAATCTTCGGATTTAAGCTTCAAATTTTTAAGCTTTTCTTCAAGCTCTTTGAGGCCAAGGCCGTTTACTCTCAACGCGCTCGCCATAGCTGAAATTTCGTTTCTCTGCCTGATTATTTCTTCTTTTTGGGCGCAAAGCTCGGCTAAAGTTTCGTTTGCGGAGTTTAAATCCTCCGATTTGGCAGCTTCTATGAATTTTTTCTCTAAACTTCCGAGTTTAACTTCAAGGTTTTTAAGCATAAATTTATTCTGAGAAAAATTTTGGAATTTAGCATAATTTTCATAAAATTCTTTAACTGAATTCGCATTTTTGCTTTCCAAAAAGTCGTTTATCATTTGCTTTTGAACTTGAAGTTTTTCTTCCAGTTTTTCCTCTTCGGTTTTTATGAGATTCAAAATTTCGCTTTTCAAGCCCTCAGCCTCGCTTTGAGTTTTGGCAGTGCCTTCTTCGATGGCTGTTTTTGTTTTCTTTTCGGTTTCGATTTTAGATTTAATTTTGAAAACTCTAAAAGCCTCCAACGCTGCGAGCGCCAAAACAGCCAGATAAACGGGCGCCGGAGCAAAGAAAAGCATTGCGGCAAAAGCCAAGCACAGCACACATAAAATTATTTTTTCTTTGGTAAATGCACTTTGTTTTTTCAGGTCATCATTGCTGCTAACACTAAAATTATTTTTGAAATTTTCTGAATCTTCAAGCTTCTTTTCGTATTTTTCAGCTAAATCCAAAATTTCTTCATTATTACTTAACGCCTTTAAATCACTCGATTTTTTAAAATTAACGGCGTTTCTAACTTCACTTAGTTTATCTTTTAAAGTTTCTTCATTTTTAAGAAAGTTGCTTAGTTTTTCGGTTTCTTCTTCCGAAATTTTAGTGCAATAAAGTTTTTCGGTAATCTCTTTTTGCCTTTTAACGCTGAGCCTGCAAAGGTTTAAATCCGTATTGATATCACTAAGCTCACTTATCTTTTCTTCAATGGTTTTGATATTTTTGAGTTTTTCTTCCGATGCCTTTATCTTTTCAACGAGCTTTTCTATATCCGCGATTTTTCTTAAATTTTCGGCAGCTTCCAATTTGCTTTCTATTTCTTTTTTCTCGGCCATTAACTTTTTGATTTCAGCCGATTTTTCCAAAAGCTCGAAATTTTCTTTTTCTTCATCTTTTAAGGTTTGAATTTCGCCTTTGATGCCAGCAATTTTGCTTTTAATCTCAGGAATCCTGCCGGATTTACCCCGGGCTCTTTCCATTTCTTTCATGGCTTCTTCCAGCCTAGTCATCACTTTAACAGCGCAAACTTCCGTCTCGCCAGTTTGCGAAAGATTGAGCATTTTGTTAAGAATGCTGTCATCAGAAGTTTTGATGTTTTCAAACCCTGCCTTGCCAAGGTCTTCTATGAAACTGCTTCTTTCAAAGCTAGCAAGGTCAAGCGCGAAAAGATATTCCCCCACTTCTTGGCGCTTCCCGAGGTTAACGCTCTGCCCTGAAGAAAGATTTTGAAGCACAGTAACATCTTTCAAAACCGAAGATTCGTGAATCTCCTTTTGAAGGACATAATCGCTACCTTCATGGCTAAATTCCATCACTGCGCACATTGAGGATTTATCCCAAGGCAGGAATTTATTCCTCAAGGCTTTGTCTTCGCTGCTTGTCGAGGCGCCTTTCCTGCGGCTGTAAAGCATCATTTTTATCAATTCCATCAAGGTTGACTTTCCGGCTTCGTTCGGCCCGTAAACAACCTGAACCCCCGGGGAAAAATCTATGTTTTTATCTTTGAATTTGCCAAAGCCTTTTATTTTAATTTTTTTAATTATCACTATAAGTCACATCCTCTGCGAAAGCTTTTAAGCCTAGCTTTAATGCGGTTTTCGCAATTTCTTTTTCTTCTTTTGTTTCAGCATCATTAATCTGCTTCAAAGCTTCTTTTATGAAAAGGCTTTTAAAATCGCTTCTGAGATTTAACTTTGCAATATCAATTTTCGTTTCTGTTTTATCTTTAATACTTGCAAAATGAACATGCCTGCTCAAAAAAAGTTTTATTGCATCGGTATCCAAATTAAATTCTTCTTCTACTTCGCCCGTTAAAGTTATTTCATAGGAATTATTTTCAAAGCCCTCTCCGAAATTCGATTTTATACTTTCTAAAATGAAATCAGAAATACTACTAACGCCTGAAATATCCAGCGTGATTTTTTCATAAGAATGTTTGCAAACCTTTTTGAATTTAAAACTCTGCTCATTTTTTGAAATTTCGCCTATGTAAATTCCTTTAGCACCTGTTTCCGAAAAGCCCTTCGGGCAAATCGAGCCGGAATAAGCGCAAAGAGTTTTGCCGAGCTTTAGAATCTCGCTTCGTTTGTGAATATGCCCCAAAGCGACGTAATCAAATCTGCTTTCTTCAATTTTCGAAGGGCTAATGGGGTTGTAAAATTCATCGCTTGATTTAGTCATTGTTCCGTGCATAACGCAGATGTTTAAAAAGTCGTCATCTAAATTTTCTTTCAGGTTAAAAAGCGTCTTTTTTTGATAAATGCTCGTGAAAGCCGCGCCAAAAATCTTGGTTTTAAGTTCCGGGAAGTCAAAGTGAGTTAATTTATTTTCTTTGAAAATATAAACGTTTTTGGGCCAAGCGCCTTTGTTGTATGGCGAATCATTCGTGAAAGGATCGTGATTCCCCGGCGAAATAATCGTTTTTAAGCCAAAATTTTCAAGTTCGTTTTTAACCCACAAAAGGGTTTTCTCGTTTACGCTTGTGTCATCAAAGAAATCGCCGGAAATAAGCAAAAAATTGGCGTTTTCGCCCTTGCAAACTTTAAGCATATTTAAAAAAGTTTCTTTAATTTCGTAGTTTTTCGTCTCTGATTTCGATTCCAAATGCAAATCGGCACAGTGAGCAATTTTAACTTTCAAAGTTTCCTCCTTAAAAAATAAAAATAAGTATTGCATTTTTTGAATAAACTTATATAATAATATTATAACTACCTAATATAATTATCAAGGGGCGTGTAATCCAACATGCAGTTGGGGTGGGTGCCATGCGACGGATGATTGTGAACCATGTCAGGCGGGGAACCGAGCAGCATTAAGCAATATGTTCCGTGCGATATGGTTAATTCTCTCTACTGCATGTTAGATTACACGATTTTTTATTCTGAGTTTAAGCGAGGTTATGAAAATTGTATAAGACTCTTTACCGTAAATGGAGGCCGAAAACCTTTGAAGATGTTATCGGTCAGGACCATGTAACTAAAATTTTAAAAAATGAAGTTGCTTCAAAAAGAATCTCTCATGCTTACCTTTTCACGGGTTCAAGAGGCACGGGAAAAACTTCTTGTGCGAAAATTCTTGCCAAGGCCATCAACTGCGAAAACCCGATTGACGGTAGCCCGTGCGGGAAGTGCGAAAGCTGCCAAAGCATTGAAAATGAAACTTGCCTTGATGTTGCTGAGATTGACGCTGCGAGCAACAACGGCGTTGAGAACATAAGAGATATGCGCGAAGAAATCGTTTTCACGCCGAGCAAATGCAAATACAGAGTTTACATCGTTGACGAAGTGCACATGCTCTCGCCCGGCGCGTTCAATGCATTTTTAAAAACGCTCGAAGAGCCGCCGAAACACGTCGTTTTCATTTTGGCTACAACTGAGCTCCAAAAGCTTCCTTTAACCATAATTTCGCGGTGCCAGAAATTCAGATTTTACAGGCTTTCGCAAGAAGCAATCGAGAAAAGAATAAAATACATCTGCCACGAAGAAAACATTGAAATCGAAGACAAAGCGGTTTCAGCCATTGCCCTTGCAGCTGACGGCGCAATGAGAGACGCCCTTTCGATCCTTGACCAGTGCCGGGGTTCTTGCGAAAAAATTATTGATGAAAAATCCGTGAGAAACATGCTCGGAATAGCGGACTCAGGCGCAGTTTCGGATTTAATTTCTCTTATGACTTCGCACGACTGCCCTGCTGCGCTTGAAAAAATAGACGAAATTTACAGGCAATCAGGAAACATGGCCAAGCTTTGCGAAGAAATGATTTCGAATTTCAGAGATTTAATGATTTCTAAAGTTTCGGGCACTTCGCCAAAAGAGGAAAATCTTTCGAAAATTAGCGAGAAAATCAGCCTCGATGACGTTATCTATTCACTTGAAGCTTTAAAAAATGCAAAGAAAAGCATGAGCACTTCGGCGGATAAGAAGCTCGAAATGGAAATGGCTGCGGTGAAGCTTTGCCTTAGGTTCTCGGGCGAAAGGCACTCTGAAGCCAAACCCGAAAAAGCAAAAAAGCCCGAAGCTAAACCCACGCAAGTAACAGACGAGGACTACTGGCAGGCAGTTCTAAATGAAATGAAAAAAGATTCTTCCTTAAAGGCGCTTTACATCTCGCTAAAAGACTCAAAAGCGCACAAAACCGGGAATTACATCTTGATAGAATCTGAAAATACAATGGCTTTTGAGTTCCTTAAAAAAGCGGAATTAAGAGCCAGCCTGAAAAGCATTATAAGCAAGGTTCTCGGCAAGGCCTACAGCATCGGGCCATACAACAAGAAAAAAATCGAGGAAAAGCCTAGCGCACTCGACGACTTGATTAACAGCGCAAAAACGAGTAATATAGATATAGTAATAAATCAAGAGGAGACAGAAAAATGAAAGTAAGATTACCAAAACAAAGCGCACCAAACATGCAAGAATTAATGGCTAGAGCTCAAAAAGCTCAAGAAGAAATGGAAAAAACCACAAAGGAACTCGAAAGCAAAAGCTACAGCGCAACCTCAGGCGGAGAAGCCGTTAAAGTTACCATTAGCGGCAAGCTTGAAGTAACAAACATTGAAATTAAACCCGAAGTTATCGACCCTGAAGACCCAGAAATGCTCGCTGACATGATAATGGCTGCTACAAACGAAGCAATAAAAAAAGCGACTGCTGAAAAAGACAGCGCCTTTGAGAATATTTCCGGCAAAATGAACTTGCCAAATATGTTTTAAGCAATATGTGGAAATATAACAGTATTTATTTAATAAAATTAATCGAGCATTTTGAGCGCTTGCCAGGAATCGGGAAAAAATCCGCAAGAAGGCTAGCTTACCACGTTCTTGGGATGCCAAAAGAAGACGCAAAAGACTTCGCTGAAGCCATTTTAGAGGCTCAATCAAAAGTTAAATATTGCAAAGTTTGCTGCAGCTTCACCGATAAAGATGTTTGCGAAATTTGCTCTAATTCCGCGAGGGATGAATCAATAGTTTGCGTCGTGGAAGATTCAAGAGACATTGAAGCAATCGAAAGAACCGGGGAATTCGACGGGCTTTATCACGTTCTTCATGGGGTTATTTCGCCACTTAACGCAATCGGACCTGATGAAATTAAAATTCTTGAGCTCATAAAAAGGGTAAGAGAAGGAAAAATCAAAGAAATCATAATGGCAACGAACCCAACGGTTGAAGGCGAAGCAACCTCAATGTATATTTCAAAGCTTCT
>USIK01000045.1 GCA_900554775.1 uncultured Oscillospiraceae bacterium | reverse complement strand
TATTGATGACCTCATTTCTCTCATTAAAAATTCGGGAATATCGCATTTCGAAACACCTGAAGAGTCCACTGTTAAAGTGTTTCCTTCGAATTTTGTTTTGCAACCCAAATATTTAAGAACCTTAATCGTAACATCGACATCTGAAATATGGGGACAATTATGAATTATACACTCATCCCTACACATTATACAAGATGCTAAAATGGGAAGCACGCTATTTTTTGCTCCTTGAATTTTAATTTCTCCGTCAAGACGCCTTGAACCTTCGATTATTAACTGCGACATCATTTATTCACCCCTCCGAAAATAATAAAAATTTACATAAAAAATTTGCCCCACTTTTTATTATTGACAAACATTTCAATGTAAATCCCTCCATATTGGGTATAATATTCGAGTAAATTTCTCTTGTGATAATAAAAAGCCGCACTTTTTAGGAGACTTGACATTAATTTGAATTTGAATATGCTTAAAGTATTGGATTTAATAAAATTTTTCAAGGAGGAAGGCTAAATGAAAAGAAAAATAAACTGGAAATTAGTTTTTAATATATTGTCGCTTTTAGTTCCGATTGGGCTTGTTATATATTTTTTAACCTCGGAGCAAGGGCTCATAGATTTAATGGAAAATGCCTCAAAAATGAACCCGTGGTGGATTGTTGCCGGAGTTATTTGCCAATTTTTGAATATTACTGTTGATGCGATAGTTCTTTACCTCATCATTCATAACTACGAGAAAAAATACACATTCAAGCAGGCAATCAAAGCGACAGTGATCGGCCAGTTTTACAGCGTTATAACGCCCGGTGCAGTAGGCGGACAACCCATGCAGCTTTACTGCATGAGCAAACAAGGCGTTGACGGCGGCGTGGCTTCATCATGCCTTCTTCAAAAATTCCTCGTTTACCAAACGACCATTACTTTTTATTCCCTCGTGGCAAAGCTTTGCAACATGAGCCTTTTTTACGGCGACCTTAAAAATCTAATGCTCAGCCTTGCGCTTTTCGGATTTTTATCGCACCTTGTTGTGGTTGTTTTCATGTTCATTTTTTCGTTTAATAGAAAGCTTGCCTCTTCAATTATTAATTTCTTTTTCAGGCTTTTAACCAAAACTAAAATCATAAAAAACCCTGAAGAGAAAAAAGAAAAGCTCGAAGAGCAAATGGAATTCTTCCACGAAAGCAACTCGAAACTCTATGAAAACAAAAAACTTTTGCTCGCTTCATGCGCTCTCACAGTTTTGCAGCTAACATTTTTGTTCTCGATTCCTTACATGATTTACAGGAGCTTTAATTTAACCGGCGCAAACCCAGCCGACATGATAACTGCCCAGGCTTTCGTCACAATGGTTTCGTCGTTCATGCCTCTTCCCGGCGGTTCAGGCGCCGCAGAAGGAAGCTTCTATGTGTTTTTCAAGCTATTCTTCACCGAAAATATCATCAAATCTGCAATTCTCATCTGGAGGATTATAACTTATTTCATGAACGTTATCGTTTTTGCTCCGTTTGCAAACGTTAGCAGAATTTCAAAAAATCAAGAGGTGAAATAAAAAGTGTCAAACCCAGCTATCAGTTTAGTTATGCCGGTTTATAACGTCGAAAGTTTTTTAAGCAAGGCTTTAACTTCAGTTGAAAATCAAACTTTTAAAGATTTCGAAATGATAATCGTTGACGACGGTTCAAGCGACAAAAGCTACGAAATCGCCGAAGAATTTTGCAGTAAAAACCCGAATTTTAAATTAATAAAGCAAGAAAACAGCGGCCCTGCAGCCGCCAGAAACACTGGAGTCATGCACTGCAAAGGCGAATACATTGCCTTTATGGACAGCGACGATTACCTTGAAAAGAACTTCCTCGAAGAACTTTATAAATTAGCAAAGAAAACCGGCGCGGACATTACCTGCTGCAATTTTAACATGTATTTCCCGAATAAAAAATTGAAAATTTATATGCCTTTTAATTCTCTTCCCGGCGTTTACACGAAATCAAAAGCTTTGCGGAAGCTCATTTTGGATGTTAGCGTTCATTATTTTATTTGGAATAAACTTTACAAAAGAGAACTTTTCATGGAAAGAAACATCAAGTTCGACGACATGTATTTCGAAGATATTTCAACTTCGCCTAGGCTTTTTTACTTTGCAAAAACCGTGGCTTTTACTTCGAAAGCGCTTTACAACTACACGATGCGTGAAAACAGCATTCTGCATTCGATAAATGCCAAAAAAGTTAACGATTACATCAAAGCTTTGGGCATTATTAAAAGCTTTTTGGAAGAAAACAATGATTACGAAAAATATTCAGGGCACGTTTGGATTTACGCTCAAAGGGTTAAATTCGTAGTTTATTACTACATTATAAACCTTCATTTGAAAGCTCTTAATTTCAAAGGTTTCGGCAAAAATATATCTTGCGCAATGAAATCTATTAATTACTTTACTGATAAAAAAACAAACGGGAACATCGAAAATATCGACGTCCCCTATAAGGTCAAAGACCCACAACAAAAATCTTAAAACTCATGCGTTTATGGAATTATAATCCATAAGCGCTTTTTTGATATTCTTGCTCAGAAACTTTTTTAATATTAGCGCCAAGTGACTGGAATTTTTCAATAATTTCTTCATATCCGCGCTCAATGTGCCTTATTTCGTCAATGACGGTGGTGCCTTTCGCAGCAAGCCCAGCGATAACCAAAGCCGCACCGGCTCTGAGGTCAGTGGCTTTAACAGGAGCACCGTCAAGCTCTTTAACGCCTTCAATAACAGCCGTTCTGCCGTCAACCGAAATGTTAGCGCCCATTCTTCTGAGCTCTTCGATGTATCTAAATCTGTTGTCCCAAACAGCTTCGGTAACAACGCTTGTGCCCGGAACGATTGAAAGCAAAGCAGTAATTTGCGGTTGCATGTCAGTCGGGAAACCCGGATGAGGCATTGTTTTTACATTGCATTTTTTAAGCTCTTTATCACACTTTATGTGAACAAAATCGGTTCCTTCAGTGAGCTCAGCGCCAATTTCTTTGAGCTTTGCGGTTATTGATTCCAAATGTTTCGGAATTACATTTTCAATTGTGATTTCGCCCCTAGTTGCAGCTGCGGCAACAAGGTAAGTTCCCGCTTCGATCTGATCCGGGATTATAGAATAAGTTATGCCAGAAAGCTTCTTGACGCCTTTGATTTTTATAACGTCAGTTCCTGCACCAACGATGTCGGCCCCCATGCAGTTGAGGAAGTTAGCCAAGTCAACGATATGAGGTTCTTTCGCGGCATTTTCAATAACAGTGAGGCCTTCGGCCCTAGCCGCTGCAAGCATTATGTTAACTGTTGCGCCAACTGAAACGACGTCAAGGTAAACATTATTTCCAACTAATTTTTCGCTCTTAACTTTGATCATTCCGCCGTCTAAAGAGCATTTTGCGCCCATTACTTCAAAGCCTTTTAAATGTTGGTCAATTGGCCTGATTCCAAAGTCGCATCCGCCAGGCAAATAAACAATTGATTCACCGAATCTTCCCAGAAGCGCACCAAAAAGATAGCACGAAGCTCTCATGTTCCTCATGAGCTCATAGGAAGCCACACCGCTTTTAACCTTTCTTGGGTCAATTTGCAAAGTGCCTTTCGACAAAAGCTTAACTTCAGCGCCCAAATCTTCCAAAATCTTGCACATAAGCGTGATATCGCTAATGCTTGGTAAATTTTCAATTACGCAGACTCCATCAGAAAGTAAAACTGCAGGTAAAATGGCAAGTGCCGCATTTTTTGCTCCGCTTATGTTTACTTTTCCTTTTAATTTTTGTCCTCCGGATATAACTATCTTATCCAAAGTGACAACACCTCTCTAACCATAAAATATTATTGCTTAATTATTGTATTCTTTGCTTTCATCATCTTGATTTGTGCTGGGTTTATAAGGTTTGCTTTCAGTTTCCTTCACATTGCTGTTTGATTTAGCATCAAAATCAACTTCATAAACCTTATATAGCTTTCCATCAATATTTATGCTGACCTTTTTCTTGCCGCTTGAACCTTTAACGTTAACAACGTATTTGCCGCTGCCATACGAAGGAATTATTTTTTTAGTCGCGTCGAAATCACCGTCAATATAAGAAGAAACCGTTATTTCATTGTCAGTTTTGGGCAAGCTTACTGAAACTTCGATAGTTTTTTCTTTCTTTTTTCCGGAGCTAACAGTGAGCTTAATCACCGAATCTTTCGAAACGGTTGTTCCCGGAAGAGGGTCAGTCGAAAGAACTGTGTCTTTCGGTTTTTCGCTGTCTTGAACGGTAATATCTTCCGAAATTTTTAAGTTGCTCGAAGTAATTTCACTCTTTGCAACTGCAAGCGACTTTCCGAAAACGTTCGGAACGGTTATTTTTTCTTCTGCAGGGCCCTTGCTGACGTAAATTCTAACTGTTGTGTCAGCAGTGACTTTCGTGCCTTCGCGCGGGTCAACATTGCAAACAAGGCCTTCGGCTACATCATTGTCGTTTATTGTCAAAGTAACGCATTTAAGACCCACATTCGAAATTTTCGCCTTTGCGACTTCTTCCGTCATGCCCTTCACCAAAGGCACCGTAACCAAAACGCCTGAACTGTTGACCTTTAAAGATATCGTTGCGCCTTCTTTGATTTTTTTCGAGCCCGGGAGAGGGTCCTGGTCTATTATAACGCCTTCAGGTTTGCTTGCGTCATAAACCGATTCAACCTTCCAAACGAATTTGTAGCTCGGATTATTTTGAACGTCCGAAAGCTTCATGTTAATAAGATTCGGCACGTCGACATCTTTCGCCGAAGCGTTGCCGCACGAAGAAAACCACGCGATGAAAGCGAAAACAATTGCTAAAATTCCAACGGCAATAGCTATTCCTCCGGCAATTACAGTGAATTTTGCTTTTTTGTTTTTATCTTCCGAGTTGTACTTATCGCCATAATCTTGGCTTATTTCTCCAACTGCTCTGGTGGGGTTATCATCAACGAAACACCTGTAATCAAACCTTGCAGTGGGGTCGTTTTCAAGCTTTTTAATGTCAACAAGCATTTCTTCCGCCGTTGCATATCTGTTCGCTGGGTTTTTCTCCATTGCTTTCAAAGTTATCTGCTCAAGTCCCTCGGGAATATCCGGGTTTATTTCCCTCAAGGGTTTTGGCTTTGCCTGCATTTGCATTATCGCAACGGAAACTGCGTTGTCAGCCTCGAAAGGAAGCCTGCCCGTGAGCATTTCATAAAGCATTACTCCAACGGAATAAATATCCGCTTTTTCATCAATGACGCTTCCTTTAGCTTGTTCCGGCGCAATGTAGTGCACTGAGCCGATGGCTCTGTCGGTCATTGTTTGAGTTTCATTTCTTGAAAATCTTGCTATTCCAAAGTCGGTCACTTTAATGGTGCCATCCTTCAAAAGCATGATGTTCTGGGGCTTTATGTCCCTGTGAATAACGCCTTTGCTGTGCGCATGCTTAAGGGCCGAAAGAATTTGATTGACAAAATAAAGTGCGTCCTTCCAGTTTATAACTTTCCTTTGAGAAATGAACTCTTTAAGCGTTATTCCGTCAATATATTCCATAACAATATACTGAATTTTGGTTCCAAAGCTGACATCATAAACCTTAACTATATTCGGGTGCGAAAGAACCGCAATTGCTTTTGATTCATTTTTAAAGCGCCTGACGAATTCTTTATTCCCCAAAAATTCATCTTTGAGTATTTTTATAGCTACGATTTTATCTTCAATTATGTCATAAGCACGGTAAACAACCGCCATTCCGCCAACGCCGATCAGCTCTTGTATTTCGTACCTGGCGTCTAATCTTTTGCCTGTATATTTATCCAAGATTTTTCTCTCCTATCTTGCTACCGTTTTGAAGCCTAACAAGCGAAACGGTTATATTGTCTTTTCCACCGCGGCTGTTGCATTTATCAATGAGCAACTCGGCAATTATTCTAAGGCTTTTTTCTTTAGCAATTTCGCAAATTTCATCATCTTCAAGAAGATTCGAAAGGCCATCGCTGCAAACCAAAACAATATCTACAGGTATTAAATCGGACGTGTAGCAGTCAAGCTCAACTAAATTGCCTATCCCAAGCGCCCGAGTGATAATGTTCTTCCTTGTGTGGTTTCTGGCCTCAGTGCTTGTAATTTCGCCGCTGTCAACCATTTCTTGAACAATCGAGAGGTCACCTCCAACTTGAGTTATCTCGCCTCCGCTTATTAAATACGCTCAGCTGTCGCCT
>USIK01000044.1 GCA_900554775.1 uncultured Oscillospiraceae bacterium | reverse complement strand
TAACATGCGCCCTATCAGGCGACGGCAGAGCTTTGAAGCCTCAGGTTATGCTCATGGTTACAAGGCTTCTTAATTTAAAAGAAGTCCCCAAACCTGACGATACCGCCGACGCCTTAGCCGCGGGCATTTGCCATGTGCAATCACTTGGAAGGCACTACGTTGCGGGGCTTATTTCGAAAAATAAATTTACAGGAGTGTGACAGTAAAGTGATATACAGTTTAACCGGCAAAATAATGCTTGCCAAAGACAACTTTCTGGTTGTTCAGTGCGGCGGAGTTGGATACAAATGCATGAGCTCTTTGTTCACGCAGGCGGCTTTGAGGGAAAAAACCGAAGAAGTCACGGTTTATACATATTTAAATGTGCACCAAGATAGCGTTGAGCTTTTTGGTTTTTCAAGCGAAATCGAGCTTGAACACTTTAAACTTTTGATTTCGGTTTCAGGCGTGGGGCCAAAAGCTTCGCTCGGGATACTTTCGTGCTTCCCTTCAAGCGAACTTGCGGGCATAATTTCAAACGCAGACAGCAAAGCTTTGACTTCTGCACCGGGAATTGGCGCAAAAACTGCAAAGAGAATAATTTTGGAGCTAAAAGATAAATTTTCGAAAATAAATTCTTCAGAAGAAACCGAAAGCATCGCCGAGATGCCGTCTTCAACAACGGCAGGCAACAAAGCCAAGGCTTTAAATGCTTTGATGTCTTTAGGATTTTCAAAGCCTGAAATAACGCCATGGCTTGCAAACCTTAGCCAGAATCTTTCGGTTGACGAAATGATAAGCATGACGCTTAAAAACATTGGAAAAGGAGGCTGATTTAAATGGAAGAAGAAAGAATTGTAGACCCCAGCGAATTATCAAATGAAGAGGACGTTAGCCTCAGGCCTAAGACTCTTGAAGAATACGTTGGGCAAGATAAAATCAAAGAAAATCTCAAAATTTTCATAGAAGCGGCGAAAATGCGCAGCGAACCCCTTGATCACGTTTTGCTTTATGGCCCTCCTGGCCTTGGCAAAACGACCCTTTCAATGATAATAGCAAACGAGCTTGGCGTGAACATCAAAATCACTTCAGGCCCTGCAATCGAAAGGCCCGGAGACCTTGCTTCGCTTCTTACCAACCTTTCGCCGGGGGATGTTCTTTTCATTGATGAAATTCACAGGCTTTCAAGGCACGTTGAAGAGATTCTTTACCCCGCCATGGAAGACTTCGCAATCGACATAGTAACCGGCAAAGGCCAAATGGCAACTTCATATCATCTTCAGCTTCCGAAATTCACTTTAATTGGTGCAACAACTCGTGCTGGGCAGCTGAGTGCTCCTTTGCGCGACCGTTTTGGTGTGGTTTTGCGGCTTGAAATGTATAATAACAGCGAGCTTGCTTCGATAGTCAAAAGGAGCGCTTCGATTTTAAAAGCGAAATACGAAGATGACGGCATTTTGGAAATAGCCTCGCGCTCAAGAGGTACGCCGAGAATTGCAAACAGGCTTTTGAAAAGGGTGCGTGACTTTGCGCTCGTTATGAACGACGGGAAGATAACTCACGACGCTGCGAAGGAAGCCCTTGACAGGCTTGGAATTGACGCTCTGGGACTTGACTGGAACGACAGAAGAATCCTCGACACGATAATCAGGCTTTATGGCGGCGGGCCAATAGGCCTTGAAACCTTGGCGGCTGCAATAGGCGAAGAAGCCATAACGATTGAAGATGTTTACGAGCCGTTTTTGATGCAAATAGGTTTTTTAAACCGCACTCCTCGAGGAAGATGCGTGACCGAAGCGGCATATAATCATATGGGATACAACAAACAAGAAAAACTTTGGAGGTAATTTTTTAAATGGGTAAATTTTTTGGCACAGATGGAATAAGAGGGGTTGCAAATAAAGAGCTAACATGCGCCCTTGCACTGAAAGTTGGCATGGCAGTGGCCTATACTTTGGGCAAAGGCTCGAAGATTTTGGTTGGAAAGGACCCAAGAATTTCATCAAACATGCTGGAAGCTGCGCTTCTGGCAGGAATCAGCTCGATGGGCGCAAATGCAGTTTCTTTGGGCGTTGTTCCAACTCCGGCAGTTGCATACCTTACTTTGGAAGAAAAAGCCGACGCAGGAATAATGATTTCAGCTTCCCACAATTCTTTTGAATTTAATGGAATTAAAATTTTCGGGAATAAGGGCTATAAGCTCCCTGACGAGATGGAAGAAAAAATCGAGGATTTAATCTCTAGAAACATTGACGATTTGCTCCCGGAAGCAGAGGCTATCGGCAAAATTGAAAAATGCGCAGATGCAATCGAAAAATACGCAAAATATATAAAAAATGCTGTAAAACTACCTGAAAAAAAGGAAATAAAAGTGCTTGTGGACTGCTCGAACGGTTCTTCTTCGTTTACTGCAGAAAGGATTTTCGGCGAGCTTGGAATTAAAGCTGATTTCATCTTCCACTCCCCTGACGGAATAAACATCAATGAAAATTGCGGCTCGACCCACATTGAAAATTTGGCAGAAAAAGTGTAAGAAAAAAGCTATGACATTGCCTTTGCTTTTGACGGCGATGCCGACAGATGCCTTGCTGTTGATGAGTGTGGAAACGTGATTGATGGTGATTTTATTCTTGGAATTTGCGCCGATCACATGAAGAAAAACGGCACTTTGAAAGGAAATGCTTTGGTTGGAACGATAATGTCTAATATGGGGCTTAAAAAGTTCTGCTCTGAAAACGAAATAAGCTTCGAAGAAACAAACGTTGGCGACAGATACGTCCTTGAAAGGATGACTCAAAAGGGCTACATCCTTGGCTGAGAACAATCCTTTCATATTATATTCCTTGAAAATTCAACCACTGGCGACGGCCAATTAACGGCTCTTAAATTAATCGAAATTTTGCTTTCTTCAGGCAAAAAAGCCTCGGAACTAAGAAAAATCGTGAAAAAATACCCTCAAAAATCTTCCGCAGTTAAAATTAATTTCAGTCAAAAAGGCATGTTCGCTAAAAACGAAGAGATAAAAGCCTATTTGGAAGAAGTTAAAAAAGAAATCGGAAATAAAGGCAGAATAGTAGTAAGAGAATCGGGCACAGAGCCAAAAATCAGGGTTATGACCGAGCACGAAAGCGAAGAAGCAGCCGAAGAAATAACGAAAAAGCTGGCTGAAACCATAAGCAAAATGATGGAAAAATAAGAAAGGTAAAAAAATAAAATGAGATTTACAACCTTTAAAGATTACGAGCTTCTTGATGCTTCAAACGGCGAAAGGCTCGAAAGATGGAACGACAAAATTTTAATCCGCCCGGACCCTCAAATAATCTGGAATACCGAGAAAAAAGACCCGCGCTGGAACCAAGCAAACGCAGTTTACCACCGTTCAAACACGGGCGGCGGCCACTGGAAAATAAAAAACCTCAAGGAAGAAAGCTGGAATATCAAGTACGGTGAGCTTAATTTCAACGTTAAACTCATGAATTTCAAGCACACGGGCGTCTTCCCTGAACAGGCGGTTAACTGGGAATTTTTCAAAAAGGTGATAAACGGCAAACCTCTTAAGGTTCTCAATCTTTTTGGTTACACGGGCTGTGCTTCGCTCGTTTGCGCAAAGGCCGGGGCCAAGGTTTGCCACGTGGACGCCTCCAAAGGCATGGTTTCGTGGGCAAGGAGCAACGCTAAAGATTCCGGGCTTGAAAATGCTTCTATCAGATGGATAGTAGACGACTGCGAGAAATTCGTTATGCGAGAAATTCGCAGAGGAAATAAATACGACGGAATAATAATGGACCCTCCTTCTTACGGAAGAGGCCCGAAAGGCGAGATTTGGAAGCTTGAGGAAAAACTCTATGATTTCGTTTCGCTTTGCGCCAAGCTTCTTTCAGACGATGCCAAATTTATGATGATTAACTCTTATTCCACAGGAATTTGCGCCGGGGCTATCTCTTATTTGATGTCTTCGATTATAGACAAGACTCACAAAGGCAGCGTTTTGGCTGATGAAATCGGGCTGAAAGTTTCTTCGAGCGGGCTTATGCTTCCTGCAGGCAACACTTGCATCTGGATGAGCGAAAGCTTGAAAAGAGTTGAGGCCTTTGAGTAAATTCACCGAGCTTAAAAACGTTAGCTATGAGTTAAACGGCAGGAAGATACTCAAAAACATAAATTTTGAAATAAATAAAGGCGATTTTATTTCGGTCGTTGGGCCGAATGGCTCGGGCAAATCAACCTTTGCGAAACATTTAAATGGCGTTTTAATTCCAAGCTGTGGCGACGTTACCGTAGACGGCGAAAACACCAAAAATGATGAAAAACTCTTTGAAATAAGGAAAAAAGTTGGAATGGTTTTTCAAAGTCCTGACAATCAAATCATTGCGAGCACTGCCGAAGAAGAAATTGCCTTCGGGCTTGAAAATTTGTGTGTTCCAGCCTGCAAAATAAAAGAAAAAATAAGTAGTGCTCTGGAAGAAGTTGGCCTTGGTGGCTTTGAAAAAAGCCTCACGCACACTCTTTCGGGCGGGCAGAAGCAAAGGCTTAACATAGCCAGCGTTTATGCGATGATGCCTGAAATGATAGTTTTCGATGAGCCGACCTCGATGCTTGACCCTGAAGGAAGAAAAGTCATTCTTAGGTTGATAAAAAAACTTAATGAAAACGAAGGAATAACCGTGGTTTTGATCACTCATTTCATGAGCGAGGCGCTGCTTTCTGATAAAACAGTTTTAATCGAAAACGGCGAAATCACAAAAATCGCAACGCCGGAAGAAATTTTTTTAAATGAGTCCTGCACAGAGTTTATCTCCCCCACTCAGTCAGCTGAGATCTTGTTTTTCCTTAAAGATCTTGGTTTTGACGTTTCTTTGGAAGCCTTCAGCGAAGAACAGTGCGCAAATGAAAAATTTTAAGTTCCGGGGTGAGAAAATGATTGCTGCTAAAAATCTTTCTTACGCATACACTCTCGCAAACGGCAAGAAAATCACCGCCGTGCAGGACGTCAGCTTTGAGCTTGGCAGCGGTGAAATTTTGGGGATTATTGGTAAAACCGGTTCGGGTAAGTCTACTTTAGTTAGCGTTTTAGCCGGAATTTTAAAACCTCTTAGTGGGGCGGTTTTTCTTGGTGGCAAAGATATTTTTGAAAATGCGAGCGAAATGAGTTTTAAAATTGGCATCGTTTTTCAATATCCGGAATATCAGCTCTTTGAAGATACAGTTTTTAACGACATCGCTTTTGCCCCGAGAAACAAGGGCCTTGGCGAAAAAGAAACCGAAAAAACGGTTAAAGAAATGGCTTCGGCCTTTGGAATTAAAGATGAAATTTTGAAAAGCCCGCCGTTTAATCTTTCGGGCGGCGAGAAAAGAAAGTGTGCCATCGCAGGCGTTTGCGCTATGAAACCTGAGGTTTTAATCCTCGATGAACCAACTGCGGGGCGTGACTTTAAAAGCAAAAAAGCCCTTTTTGATTCGATTAAAACTTACTGCAAAAAAAGCGGCCAAAGCGTTATATTCATTTCTCATGTGATAGAAGAAGTGATTGAAATTTCGGATAAAATCCTCATGCTTAAAGACGGCAAAACGGCTTACTATGGCGATAAAAAAGGATTTTTTGAAAATTTCGAAGATATTAAAGATTTCACCCCTGAAGTTTTTAATATAATGAAAGCTGTGAAAAGCGCGGGATATAACGTGAGAGAAAATATTCTGACAATAAGCGAGGCAAAAAATGAGATTTTAAGGCTTCTTAAGCAGTCGGCGGTGATAAAGTGATTAAAAAAATAACAATCGGAAAATATATACCCGGGGATTCCATCCTGCATAGGCTTGACACTCGCTCGAAAATTTTAATCTCAATTGCTGTAACAACGCTTTCATTTTACATAAAAAATGTTTTTCTTTTGGCTTTTGTGTTTTTAATTTGCTCGCTGGGGATCAAGCTATCAGGCGTTAAAATCTCAAAATTTTTAAAGTCAAACCTGCCACTTTTGCTCTTTTCTTTGCTAACAACTTTGATGGGCATAATTTTTGAAATTCACTCAAATTTGATAACGAAAGGGCAATTTTTCATTTCGCAAAAATGTGTCGAAAATAGCGCTATGGTGTTTTTTAGGTTAATGTCGCTAGTTTTCACGGCTTCGGCATTAATGTTCACGACTTCGCCAAGCGAAATTTCTTTCGCGATTGAAAAAATTTTAAAACCACTTAATTTAATCGGGCTTAACTCAAGGGACATAGCCTTGACCATAACTATCACCCTTCGGTTCATTCCAACGGTTTTCGAGCAAGCAAACAAAATACTAAATGCGCAAAAATCACGAGGAGCAAACTTTAAAAATAAAAACATTTTAA
>USIK01000043.1 GCA_900554775.1 uncultured Oscillospiraceae bacterium | reverse complement strand
TTTTAGTTCGTAATCTTTGCCGTTTGAGCTGTAAGATTAGCTGAAGTTTTTGCATTCTTTGGATGGCGTGCAGAATATTTTGAATTTTGCGTCTTCAATCGGGGCGCCATGGACTATTAGTGCGTCTTCCTCAGCTCTTTTAGGGCCTTCGTTTAAATCTCCAGCGGTAATGATGCTAAGACCCAGCGAATCACACGGGAGTTCTAGATTCATCAAGGTTTCGCTTGCATCTTGCTGCACATTATTTTGGCCGGGGTAAAGCATATGGATGAAATTTTGCAGTTCATTTTTTAAATCATCATCTAGGATGGTATTGCGGCTGACATTAATTATTTTCATCAAAGAATTAAGATGTTTTATTTTATTGCTTTCGGTTTCTTCTAAGTTCCCGTTTTTAGCTTCAGGAATTTGCCTGAGGAGCTGCAGGATAACATTAAGATGGCATGAATTGCCGATGTTTGGCAGCCCTTTGACGAAGGAAGTAGGGGCCTCTTGAGTTTGGGATGACCCATTTTTATTTTCAAGAATTTTTTGCAGTTTAGTTTCAATTTCTTCAGGGAAGATGTGGTTTAGAGCATAAAGCGGAATCAGTTTGAAAAATTCTTTATCAAAAAGCAAATCTTTGATTTGTTCTAGGCTTAAGTTTTCAGGGTGGATATTGTTTTTCATGAAGAACTCTTCGAACATCAAGGCGGTTATTTCGTCTTTTTTTAAAATATGCTGGAATTTTTTGCAAGTTTCTAAGAGCTGGTCATTGCCCAGGCTTTTCAAAGTTTCATAATAAAATTTTTTTAGTTTCGTTTCAGGGGAGTTTTCATTCGTGTTCAATAAGATGTAAAACGCTGTGCCGAGCGCTGCAGCTGATGTAATCCCCAAAGCTGCCCAAAGCCCATTTGAGATTGTTCTTGAAGGTTTGATTTCAGCTTTTGGCGCTGCTTTAATCGGCGTGATTCCGAGCGAAAGTGCGGCTAGCGTTGCTGCGAGAGGTTTTCTAAGATTTTCATTGATTACTCCTCCGGAGACTTTGCTTAGGCTTTCATCAGGTAATTTCTCGCCTGATTTTTCCAAAAGTTCGTTTACTCCTTCTTCGAAATCTTCTTTGGAAATTTCGCTGTCAATGCTTTTGAAAAGCTCGAATATTTCGCCCAGTGTTTCAAGTTTTATTAGTTTTTTTGAAAGTTCTTTATTTTCGAAAATTTGATTGACGGCATTTTGCATTTGTTTCGTCATCATAATACCTCCTGAATTTTTGCAAAATAAAAACGTGATATCTTTTTAATAAGATATCACATTTTTTTAGAGTAATCAAATTCCCTGGCCTTATATGCTGCAGATTTCTATGCATTTTAGTTCCGTGCGGCCATCATTGAAATAGAATCTTATGAAATAGTTATCAAGAATATATTTGTCGCAAGGAATTGATTTAGCGTTGTTAATGTTGATTCCCAGGTGAGAGAAAACGGTTTTGTAGTAATCCGGGCAAGAGTAGTTGATAGATGAGAAAGGTTCGCCCATAACGGATCTTCTTTCAACTGCGGTGCTGTTTGCGCCCAAGCCCATGAAGGATTCTTTCGTGCCGAGAACGATCTTCTCGCAAACGTATTCTCCTTTTTCGCTGTCGATTTTAAATACTATCGAAGCGTCAAGGTTGCGGTAAGTTACGATCATCTTACCGTTTGTTTCGGTCTTGTAGGTTTCCTGGCCGAATTCAGAAGCAACATCGTCAGGGGATTTTCCAAGGTAAGCAATGTAATCAATGCTGTCAGACCGGAAGTTCCCTGAGAAAAGTTCGGAGCCGAGCTTGTCGTATGAAGTTCCTTTGCCTTGGCGTTTCCCGTTTGAAAATTCGCCAGAGTAGATAATAACCGAGGTTGAGGTGTCATAAAGGCTTCCTTTTCCGTCGTAAACGCCGTCTTTGAATTCTCCTGAGTAAACCATCGAGCCTGTGTCGAGGTCATAAAGGTTGCCTGTTCCGTTGTACATTCCTCTTTCAAAGTTGCCGGCATATTGAAGCGCCGTTCCGCTGTAAAGCTTGCCTTCGCCGCCGTAAGAGCCGTCTTTAAAGTTGCCTTCGTAGTGAATTGTTTTGCCGTCGCTGCCGAATTCCACTGCATTGCCATTTAAGGCGTCATTTTCATGTTGGCCATAGTATTTTTTAAGCCCTGTGTCAGGGTCGTATTCTGCGCCCATCCCTGAGCGCTGGCCTACAGCGAAGCTTCCGTCGTAGATTAATTTACCAATGGTGTTGTAAAGTTTGCCTTCGCCGTTGTAAAGGTTATTCGCGAAGCCGCCTGTGTAAGTTAAAATGCCTTCGGAATTGTAAAGTTCGCCGTCGCCGCTGTATTTTCCGCCTTCGAAGTTTCCTTTGTAAATTACTTTGCCTTGTGAGTCATATTGAATTCCGGTTCCTTTCGGGGAGCCTTTTTCCAGGTTGCCTTCAAAAACGAGTTTGTCAGAAGTGTCGAAAACTCTGGCTTTGCCCGTGAATTTGGAATATTTGAGTGTGTCGAGCCTTAAGTTTGCCGTCCAGACTTTGCCTTCAGCCCACGGCACGGCGTAGTAGACCAAAAAGTAGCCTACAACGCCCACTGCTATAATGCTCATGCATACGAATCTTTTTGAAAAATAAAGCCCGAAAAATTGCCAGTAATTCTTTTTGCTTCTGGGGCGCGCCATGATGTTTTGAAA
Organism: uncultured Oscillospiraceae bacterium; assembly: GCA_900554775.1. Lineage (GTDB taxonomy): Bacteria > Bacillota > Clostridia > Oscillospirales > Acutalibacteraceae > UMGS1491. Next base: position 4,147 of record USIK01000043.1, on the reverse strand, counting down.
GAACTTTTGAATCTTTTGCTGAATGAATTGAACCGCATTGTTTGCCGTGTTTTGCAGCCGGACCAAGAATGTGGTCATTGCGGCAAGCTGAGTTTGAATCATTGTTGAAACTCTTGAAATTATACCTTTAAACATTCATATCCGTCCTATTCTTTAAATTTATATAATGCAACCGGTGAAATATTTTTCGGCACCGGGGTTTTTCTCAAGTTTGTCTAATTCTTCGTCGCAAAGCATCAAGTATTTTATGCTTACTTTGTCTTTTTCGTTTACTCTTAGCACTTCTGCAAAAGCTTTTCGTGCTTTTTCGAATTCTGCGTTCATGAATAGCTCGATGCCGTTTTCAAATGTTTCTTTCGTTGAGAGGTAAAGGTCTATTGCGTATATATTTTCAGTTCCGTCGATTATTTGGTAAATATCCTCGGAGTCTGTGTCAACCGGGCTTGCCGCACGGCCGATGTAACGGTAAGTAAACGGAATATTTTCGCTTAAGGAATTTATTATGTTTCCTGTTGCAACGTGGTTTATTCCGAGCATTTTGAGCCTGCTGTCGATGTTGAAAAGCTGCATGATTTCATCCGAAATTGCAATAACTCCTCTGCGGTCTTCGTTTCCTGAAATACCGACTAAAACTTCGCCCGAACCTAAGGTTATGTTCATTCTGTTTTTAATTTCTTCAGGTAGATCCACTTCTTTGAACTGAATCGAAGCGCTAAGAGCGTCAATGAAGCTGCCTGGGAAGAAGATTATTGCGTCAAGGCCCGTGAATGTTTGAACAATACCGTTATTGTTCTCAACCACTTTGATATGCTCTTCGTAGCTTCTGTTAACCGCATTAAAGACTTCGTTTTCTTTTTCAAAATCAAAGCAGCCTTTGCAAGAAACATTGAAACTGATGTAAACAACATTCATCTTAACGACTTTGTGTGAATGAAGCTCAACTTGCGTGATCTTTTCTTTGTCTATTAATCTGAAAATTTCTTGCGGAACATACCTTAAATATTCTTTATTTAGTTTGATTAAGTTCGAAGTGTAGCGCTCGATTTTTTCAGACATTAAATTAAATGTTTGAGCAACGTCTGCGAGCTCGTCTTTCGTGCTTATTCTTATTCTTGTGTCCCACTTGCCTTTGCTCATGTTGTCGATTGCTTTTTCAATCTTTTTAAGAGGCCTGAGGCACCATGCAATAACGAAGCAAGCGAAAATTCCAATGAGAACTGTTATTACGATTATAAGCGCTGAAGAATGCTTGAATATTTGCCTGAATTCCCTAGTTGTGTGGATGTCTTCATCGAGGAAGTTTCCAACCATTCCAACCACTGCGCCTTTGCTGTCTTTAATAGGAACAAAACTTGCCGAAATATTTCCGTAAACATCACGGAAGTTTGCGTGGTAGGATTCTTCGCTGTTTTTAGTGTCTGAAAGAGTTGCCCAAGCTTTGTAGATTGCTTCGTTTTCATCGTCTTCGAGCAAGTAATCAACGAGAGCATAATTTAGCGGGATCATATCGGGGGAGGTGTATTTTAATTTATCATAAGAGCTTGAGTTCACGCTGTATTTTGTGTTAATTGTTGTGTAAAGTTTGCCGTAGCTTTCAATGTAAGTTACTAAGTAGTCGCTCGTGTCGCCAATATTAAGTGAGGCTTCTTTGTAGCCTTCTTGAAGTTCATTTTTGAGTTTTAAGTAATTTGAATTCATATAGCCTGAAATGTGATTAAGGTTTGAAAATTCGCTACCGCTTATGATATTCGCAGCGGTTTTTGCAACACGTTCCTGGTTAGTTGCAAGCACGCTCATGTATTCTTTAACGCCGTCGCTTGTGTTAACGAAAATCAAAACGCCCATTGAAATGAAAAATGCAGGAAGGAACATTGCAGTGATTCTAACCGCTAGAGGGACCCTTGTTATTTCGGTTTTCAAAAGGAATTTAAAGCCAAAGTAAAGAGCCACGCCGGCAACCATGATGCCCAGCATGATTAAATACCCCCAAGGGAAGAGAGCACCTCTCAAGTCTGCTACTATGCGGTTTTCATTTGCGCCGAATCTGACGTGGTAGGCTCTGTCGAATGCTTTTGATGCAGCATAGTAATCGTCAGCTGAGATTGTTTTGATTGTGCGAATGTCTTTCATTTTTACGTTCAGACCTGTTGAAAGTTCGCTGTCAAGGTCATAAATGCTCTGGAGCATTCCGCTTTGGGTGTTGAGTTTATAGAATTTGCCGTTAACGCAATCGCTGAAATAAAGGTTGTCGTTTGAGTCAACACTCATGCCAACGATTTGGAAAGGCTTTTTGCTTAAAATATTCGAGCAATTTTCGAAGGTGCCTTCGTTGTTCGTTGCATAGAGCTCGCCGTTTAAGGTTGAGTAGTAAATTCTTCCGGTTGAAAGAACGCTCATGTCGCTAATCCATTCGTAGCTTTGATTGGTTGTGGCAGCTTTGGTTTCCACCGTGAAGCTTTTAATTTTCCTTGGGCTTTCGTTTGTGAGCGGGTCTGCGGTTATGATGCTGTAGGTGTTGTTTTCGCAGGTTAAAATCGTTAATTTTTGCTCAACTATTTGAATTTTGCGGATGTACGGCTCAGTTGGAGGATTAGCATCTTTCGAAAAATCCGTAGCGGCTATTTGTTTAATGTAGTTGCCGTTAGTGTCGTACATCAAAACGGTTTCGCTGAGTGTTGGGTATAAAGACTTGTCCGCAGCGGGGGCGCTTAAATTCTTTTTCTGCTTGACGAAATAGAAGTTGCCTTTTGAGTCAACTTCAAGGTTGCTGTAAACATATGCGCTTTTATCATCAGATTTTTCCAGGTTTATCTGGAATATTGTTGCACCGCTGGGGGAAACTTTTGTCACTTTATAAAGGTCTTTGTTTTCGTCAACGCCAAGGATGTAAACGTTGCTTGAAGGGTCCATGTCTGAACTCAGGAATGCCCCGAAATTCGGCCTATTAACGAAATACTGGACTATAAAAGAGAACACCAGCAAGAAAATAATCATTATACTGTACTTAACTTTCGGCTGAGAAACAAGATTTGCAAATTTGGTTAGGCTTTTTTCAACATTAACTTTCTTTTCCATACAATCCCCTCACATTATTTTTTATTTCAAGTAAAATCACTGTATTTATGTGCTTTTTCTGAAAAATATATAAATTATACAAATATTTTCAGATTTTGCGATTTTACTTTTTTAATTGACTTGTTTAATATAGTATATTATTATAGAATAATTGAGTCAAGTGTTATAAAAAATGTTTTATTTATTTATTTTTTCAAAACGGGGTGTGAGAAATACATGGCTAATATCAACAAAAGCTTAGATTATATCTCAATGGCGTCGCTTTTTGAAGGCGAGGGCCTTAAAATTTTGGTTGCTTACAAGGGCGAAAAGAAGCTAGAAAATTTTTTTATTCTTAATGAATTTTCTTACAACGACGAGAATTTAGGGAAATTTAAAATACTTTTTAACATGTTTAATTCCCCGGAAAAGCCGAAAGAATTTGTCGATTTTTTTGTTGAGGATGAAAAATTTTATGCTGTTTTCACTTATTTCCAAGAAGACAGCATAGAGAAAAAATACAGCAAAACCTTTAATACATCACATTTCGACGAAAGATGCAAAATCCTTGAAAGCATTTTGATTTACTTTGAAGGCATTTACAGATTCCCCAGGTGCATCCTTGGTTGCCTTTCTGAGCCGGAGAACATAAGAGTGGATGAAGAAAAAAACATTCATTTTATTTATGATTTGCGAAATATGGACAAATACAGCGACGAAACCAAAAACCTTAACTTGATTTTTGAAAATATCGCAAAGGTTATTTATATTCTTTTGGAAAATGAAGCCCAGGCAAAGTTTAATAAAGAGCTTCACATAGTTATTGATAAATGCAAAAGTGGCGTTTACAGCTCGATCCCTCAAATGGCGGTGGAGCTTAAAAGAGCCGAAAAAATTTCAATGAACAGCTCGTGGGGTTCCTACATTAGATATCAACTTAGCCTTCGAAAAGACACAATAGCCCGGGTTTCAAAGCTTTCAACGGCTTTTATTATAGCTTTGGGTGCATTTTACCTTGTTTATAGCAAATTAAATGAAGGCCAAAACGCAGGCACCGCACCGACTATGGTTGCAATTGGAGGAGTTAACTACA
>USIK01000042.1 GCA_900554775.1 uncultured Oscillospiraceae bacterium | reverse complement strand
TTTTTTTTTTTTTCTTTTATCTATCATTTTTATCATCCTTCAAATTTTAAATATATTTCACTTTTATAAACAAAACATTTTGATTGCTACAAGTTGAATAATAAAGCGACTTCGTTTCTATTTTGCAGCCGTTTTTCAAAGATTGGTTTGCCCTTGAAATGAACCTGAAAATCTTGGGTAAAAAAACATAATTTTTAAACATTTCAACACTCAGTTTATCGTCAAGCTTGAAATAAATATACTCATGCTTTAGTTTAGCAGATTTTTTGATATATTCAATTTTGATCTCATCGCAATTGTAGTTTGAATCTTTAAAAGAATTCCTTTCGTAATAATTATATTTAGTTGCCGTGCATTTGGGCAAATTAAAGTTATATATTTTGCCTGCGTAAAACGCTTTGCTTCCTTGAAACTGCCTGCCAATTGAATGATTTTTCTTTATGGTTTTATCGTCGAGGTTAAAATACATATACCTGCTGCCTTCATCGGATGAATCCCAAGTAACATCCAAATGATACCAGTCCCCTCCGATTTTAACTATATTCCACATGTGAGGCCCGTTATTTCCAATTCCAACAACAGTTCTGCACTCAATGCCGCAATTGCAAAGAAGAATTTGCATAGCTTTTGCATACCCCTCGCAAACCGCGATTTTATCAATAAGGCAACCGTAAGAAGTGAAAATCTTGGGGTTACTTCTAGAGTTTTTATATTTGCAGTTGTCTATTATGTAATTATGTAAGAAAATTTCTTTTTCATAGTCATCCGAATTTTCGGGAATTTTAGAAATAATCTCTGAAATTTTATTTTTAAGCCTAATTTCGCAATCGTCTTTTTCAGGCTTAGAAAAAATAGAATAAAACTTAACTGTGTTCATTTTGTTGTCAGAATAACTGCAGCTAAAAGTTTTTGAAATCCAAAATATTTCAGGGCTATCGTTTTGAAGCGCATCCAAAACTTTTCTAACTTGTTCAATTTCCAGGCATTCCCCGCTAACATTAATCGGAGAAATGCTATAAAGCCCCGTGCTAAGACGTTTGTTTGAAATATCATTACAACATGCTTTTATTTTTTTATAAAGCATTCTTTCTTCATTAGTAAAAAGTTCATCAAATCCATTTGTTATAGAAATCACCTTATTTCCTTTGTTATCAAATGAATCCAAAACTTCGTTTTTTTGAACTTCAGGAAAATATTTGCTACTTTCAAGCTTCGCGGCTTGAAGACTTTTTGAATTAAAAGCAATTGCCGCAGAAGAAAACAAACTAAAGCAAATTGTTCCAAAAATCAAAAAAACAGTCTTTTTTTTCATGTTTTTGCTCCCTAAATTCAATCTTTTTTAATTTTTTTGCAACTAAGCACCTTGTTAACAACCATTGCAACAGCAACGCCAACCAATGTGTCGCAGGCACGCTGGATAACATAATAAAGCGTATTGCCAACCCTAACGCCCGACCTTGCAAGCAAAACTATGACTACTATGCAGCCAATGCGCACGGAAGTTTTGTGGTTTATAAAATTGCATATATAAATGACCGCTAAAATCCCAAACGGCAAGGCAAAAATCCTTAGCCAATAATAATAAGGCGTCATGTAACAAAGCTCAAGCGAAATATAACCAACGATTGCTCCAATCACGGTTCCAATGAACCTATTGGTACCCGCTTGAAGAGTTTGCTCGCAGGTTGGCTGCATGCATATAACCGCAGCAATGCAAGAACAAAATATATCTTCTTCATGAGTAATAATAGTAGAAATAACTGCACACACAAACACTGCAATAGCTGTTTTCACGGCACGAAGGCCTATTCTATATTCTTTGTTTATTTGCACAAATTCAAGGCAAAATTTTGCCTTTTTCCCACCTTTCTGGAGTGAAAACGGAATCAAAAATTTCACGTTTACTCATTTTAAAGTATATCATAGTTTTTTTCTAATTAAAAGATATATTTTAGTAATTATCTAAATATCGGCTGAATTTGCTTGCCTTCAAGAGCATGCTCCAAAGTCTCCTCAACGAGGTCAAAATGAGCGACGAGCGACGCAGGTTTGCTCACGCAGTCATCTTGGCTCATGGGGACGAAATAGAAATATTTCATGTTAAAAGCCTTACCCAAATTTTGAGCCGAACCGCCAAGAGCATCATTGCTGGCAAAAGAAATCACGACGGGTTTTTGCACCCTTAAATGAGATTTAACCGCCAAAGTAACAGGAGTGTCCGTCGAAGCACGACAAAGCTTGCCAAGAGTGTTGCCGGTGCATGGGCAAACAAGCATTATATCAGTCATGTTTTTCGGGCCAATTGGTTCGACATCCGTCAGAGAACTTAAAATTTTCTTGCCGCTTATTTCTTCAATTCTTTCAATGAAATCTTTTGCTTTGCCAAATTTCGTGTCAAGATTATAAGCGTTGAAAGACATTATCGGAATAATTTCATAATCAAGATTCGCGAGCCTTTCCATTTGGTCAATTGCTTTTGAAAGCGTGCAGAACGAACCGCAAAGCGCAAAACCCAGCTTTATTTTACTCATGAAAATTCCTCCTCAATCATTTTGTATATAACATCGGCTATTATTTCTCCCGCAGCTTCTGGGAAGCATTTGCCGGGGATACCAAGCGCAGGAATAAGCTTTATTCCAAGCTCCTCGGCAGCGAATTTGTCAGTCCCGCCGGGGGCCGAAGCAAGGTCAATTATCATCCTTGCTGAGCTTAAAAAGCTAAGCACAGCGGCATCAAGCACCAGCGCAGGAACAGTGTTAAAAATCAAATCGAAGTCTGCTTTTTCATTGATTTTACTAACATTTGTTGTTTCAAAACCGCTAATTTTCGCCAAAGAAATATCTTTAACGCTCCTTGCGCTAACCGTAACTTTAGCGCCCATATTTTTAAGAAGTTTCGCCAAAATTTTACCTATTCTACCAAAGCCAACCACCAAACACCTGCTTGAAAAGATACTTTTGCCATACTCTTTCAAAGCAATACTCACGGCGCCCTCAGCAGTTAAAAGAGCGTTTGGAATCAAAAAGTCTTCTCTTTGGTAATAATCCCTAATATACAAACCGCTCGGTTTGACATCTTCGATCAAAGATGATACAATTCCAGCAAATACGACTTTATTCTTAAGATTCGAAAAAAGCTTTTCGCTCAAAACTATATCCGCGTTTGAAAAAGGAGCGTTTATAACTTTCTTGTTTCTGGAAGCAGGAACGGGAAGAATTATGTATTTAGAACTTGAAATTAAATCACTCATTTTCAAAGATTTGAGTTTTAGTTTGTCAAAATCCACAAAATTTTCAAAGCCACAAACGAAAACCTCATTCTTATCTTTTTGCAACTTTTTGGCTAAATAAAACTGCCGAAGGTCTCCGCCTATTATTCCGAATTTCTCATTTGAAATCATAAATATCCATCCTCCTGTTTCATATTATATAGAATATGCTTATTTATATTAAGTCGTTACCAACAAATAATTTAAAGGTGGTTGTTTCAACATGGACAGTAACCAAACCCTTGATTTCCAAAAATTATACCAATTTTACAAAGAAAAATACGAAGAATTCAAAGGCAAAAATTTTAATCTTGATATGTCTAGGGGGAAACCTTGCAGCGAGCAGCTAGATCTTTCAAATAAACTTTTAAATGTACTTAAAGAGCCATCAGACTGCATTTCAAAAAGCAAAATTGACTGCAGAAATTACGGCGCAAACGACGGAATCGAAGAAATTAAAGAATTTATTTCAAGCGTAACGGGAATAGAAAAAGAAAATTTCATCGTCGGAGGAAATTCGAGCCTTAGCATGATGTTCGACACAATTTCGTGCTTTATGATTCACGGAGCAGGCGGCGAAAAACCTTGGGCAAAACAAGAAAAAATCAAGTTTTTATGCCCAGCGCCAGGGTACGACAGGCACTTTTCAATGTGCGAATACTTCGGAATAGAAATGATAACAATTCCAATGACACCGCAAGGCCCAGACATGGAAATGGCCGAAAAACTAATCACAAAGGACAGCACCGTCAAGGGAATGTGGTGCGTGCCTAAATACTCAAACCCTGAAGGAATAGTATATTCAGACGAAACCGTGAAAAGGCTTGCGAATTTAAAGCCTGCCGCGAAAGACTTTAGATTATTTTGGGATAACGCCTATTTCGTGCATGATTTAACCGAAAACCCACCGAAGCTTCTTGATATATTCAGCGAGTGCAAAAAGGCAGGAAATGAAGAGCTGCCAATAATATTTTATTCCACTTCGAAAATAACTTTCGCCGGCGCAGGAATAGCATTTTTAGCCTGCGGGGAAGAAAATCTTGCTAAGCTTAAAAAGAATTACAGCTTCAAAACAGTTGGATTTAATAAACTTAATCAAATAAGACACGTTAAATTTTTAAAAGACAAAGAAACCCTTAAAAAGCACATGGAAAAGCAAAAAAGCATTATTTGGCCTAAATTCGAAAAAGTTTTAAACACTTTGAAAGAAAACTTCGGCGAAAACAAAATTTTAACCTGGAATAAGCCAAAAGGCGGCTATTTCGTGAGCGTAAACACCACTCCAGGCTGCGCAAAAGAAGTCGTTAGGCTTTGCCGCGAAGCGGGCCTCAAGCTAACAGACGCCGGAGCAACCTTCCCTTATAAAAAGGACCCTTTTGACAGAAACATTCGTTTGGCACCAACCTACCCGCCCTTGGAAGAACTGGAAAAAGCCATGAATTTGTTTTGCATAGTGGTCAAAATGGTTTACTTTAAAAGCAAAATTTCATAAAAAATAAAGGAAGGGACGATAAAACTGATGACGTTTAAAAAATTAAAATACCTAAGGCTTAAAAAGATTTTAACTGCCGTAGCGCTAGCATATTTAATGACTTCTGCAGTAAATGCAGGTTTTTTCAAATCAGGGAATTACAATTTGCCTCTTCAAAAAAGCATTCTCATTTCGCCTTTTAAAAGAGTAAACCCTCATATCAAATGGACTTCAAGCAACCCCAGGGTGGCAACCGTTGATAACCACGGCGTTGTTCATGCAAAGTCAAGAGGCGTGGCTGAAATTTCGGCCTACCACAATTCCAGAAGAGACTGCTGCACAGTTACTGTGACTGAGCCCGAGGCAATACGAAGCGTTTACACAAATATTCCAAAAGAAAACGAGAGACTCGTTGTTTACGCCATGACCCCGAAAAATGTTCAAAAAGTTAAGTTCATAATAACCGGGCCAAATTACTACAAAGAAGTTTGCTGCTATAATAAATCAGATAGCGGCGAAAATTACATATGGCAAGAAGTCGTAGGAACAGCCGGGAGCGGTACATACGCCTTAACAGCATACAGCAACATCGGCGGAAACTGGAAAAGCTCGCCCAATTGCAAAATTGATTTTAGTATTTCGGAAGGTTCTCACAGAAGTTCAGTAACTTCGCTTTCAAGGAAAAACTTAAGCAGAGACGGCATGAACTTCATAATAAGGCAAGAAGGTTTTTGCCCTAAAATCTATGTAGACATTGCGAATTGCCTGACGATTGGTTGCGGGAGAGTCGTTTACCCCGGCGAAACTTTTTATGATAACTGCAATAAACAGGAAGCTTACCAAGATTTTTTAACAAGAATAAATAAATACAGATTCACCTTGGCGATTAATAATTTCCTCGTGAATAACAAAATAGCTTTCAACCAGCACCAATTCGATGCACTCGTTAGCTTTAGCTACAATTTGGGCAAAGGATGGCTCAGCTCAAGCAGCCTGAGAAACACTATTTTAAGCGCGGGCAGCGGCTCAAACGAAGGAACTGTAACTGCAAAAACGGGCCTCTTTTTGAGGTCAGGGCCAGGGACTAACCATAGAAGAATCACCTCACTTTACTACGGCAACAAAGTAGCGATCCTTGGTAAAAGCGGGAATTGGTATCACGTTAGAACGCATTCCGGTGCCACAGGATATTGCTGCGCAGACTATATTTCGGCCGGAAATGGCGGCGAAAGAAGCCTTAATTCCATAAATAGGCACAGGTTCATCAGCGAATTTTCGCAATACCATCACGCTGGGAAAAAATGCATCAAAGGGCTTCTCAGAAGGAGGCTCGAAGAACTTGAAATTTTCTTTTACGGGAACTATAGATCCCACGCACCATTTAGGAAATATCCCACTCCGCCATGCTTTAACAAATAAAAACAACCTCACCTATTTTTTAGGTGAGGTTTTAAACTCAAAAAATATCTTATTTAACTAATTTAACAACTTTTTTGCAAGCAGCTACGCAAAAAGTTAAAAGTGAAATCGCACCAAAAACTGCGCAAGCAGATGTTGTAACCTTTCCGTCTTTTTCAAGTGAATCAAAGCTTTTTACTCCACCGGAAACATTTGCTAAAGCATCTTCAGAAATACGAACCATCCATCAACACTCCTTAACAATAATATATTTTAATTTTATCACTTATTGAAAATAAAATCAACTATTTTTTAAGATATCTCTCTTCTTCGCTAAAAACGCAACCACAATACTTTTGCATATAAAGCCCGTGCTCACGAGCCTTTCTCTGCCCTTCGCGGAAATATGGGCGAAAATCTCTGTAAAGAAATTTAACACCATACTTCTTCTCAAGCTCATGGCAAAGCTCCGAGATATACTCGTGGTTTTGATAAGGGCTTATGAGCAAAGTCGTGGAAAACGCATCAAAGCCATTTTCCGAAGCATAAGAAGCAGTTTTTTCAAGCCTCATTTGATAGCATTTTTTGCATCTTTCTCTGCTGAAATCGGGGTAAATGCTCGAAATAAATTCCCTTAAACCGTAATTTTCTTCGATTATAAGTTCAAGGTTTTTAAACTTTGCAAATTCCACGAGCGCTTCTTTCCTTGATTTATACTCCATCCACGGGTGAATG
>USIK01000041.1 GCA_900554775.1 uncultured Oscillospiraceae bacterium | reverse complement strand
GCATCAAGGTCGCTGAACTTTTAGCCGGATTCCTGCATAACGGTTTCAATCAAAGCAGAAATAGATTCAATATGGTTCCTCGAAGCAACTTCGGGCACAACTCCACCGAAAATTTTGTGTTTGTCAATTTGCGAAGAAGCTTTGAAGTTAATGATTTCTCTGCCATCTCTCACTATCGCCGCAGCTGTATCATCGCAAGAAGATTCCACCGCAAGTATATCCAAAAATATCAATCCTTTTTGTTAATTTAAATCAAAATATAAAGTCATTATCACTGCATGTTCTTTCGGGAATTCATAGAAATTTTTTCTGATTCCAAGATTTTTAAAACCCAATTTCTCATAAAGATTAATCGCGGCAATGTTAGACTGCCTTACTTCCAAAGATAAAAACTTCAAGTTCTTGCTTTTCGAAAAATCAATAAGATACTTTAACAAATTTGTTCCTATTTTCATTTTCCTGAAGTTTTCATCAACCGCAACGTTAAAAACATAGCCTTCGTCGCAAATGTAGTACATTCCCGCATAACCAGCCACTTTTTCGCCCGCTTTTGCACAAACAAAATAAGAAAACTCATTTTGCAAAGATTCCGCCAAGGCCTTTTCTGACCACGGCGAAGAAAAGCACTTTTCCTCAAGCTTTGCAACTTCGTGGATTTCCTTAAAAGTCATTAAGGAAAAATCAATCTTTGGCATCATACCAGGTGGCTCCCATGCTAATGTTAACATCCAGCGGAACAGAAAGTTTCACGGCATTTTCCATCTCATTTTGAAGCATTTTTTTCACTCTTTCTGCTTCGCTTAGCTTAGCTTCAATGATCAATTCGTCGTGAACTCGAAGAATTAGCTTAGATTTTTCATTTTTGAGCTTTTCAAAAACGTTAATCATAGCTATTTTTATTATGTCTGCTGCGGCACCTTGAATCGGCATATTTCGGGCAACTCTTTCGCCGAAAGACCTCAAAACGAAGTTAGTTGAATGAATTTCGGGCAGATATCTTCTTCTTGAAAAAATTGTTTCAACAAAGCCCTGCTCCCTAGCCTTTTCAATAACCTGGCGCATGTAATTATCAATGCCCTCGTAGTGCGCGAGATACCGCACAATGTAAGTTTGAGCTTCTTCAAAGCTTATTTCCAAATCCTTTGCAAGCGAAAATGCGCTCATGCCGTAAAGAATGCCGAAGTTCACCGCCTTGGCTTTAAACCTCATTTCAGGAGTGACCATTTCGAGCGGCACGCCCATAATTTGAGAAGCCGTTATAGCGTGGATGTCCTCGCCGTTTTTAAAAGCGTTAATCATGTTTTTATCCTGCGAAACATGCGCTAAAACGCGAAGTTCAATTTGAGAATAGTCGGCATCAATCAAAACACAGCCCTCAGGAGCTTTGAAAAATTTCCTGAGTTGCCTTCCTTTTTCAGTACGAACAGGAATATTTTGAAGATTAGGCTCCGAAGAGCTGATTCTGCCAGTTCTCGTTTCAGTTTGGTTAAACGAAGAGCGCACTCGGCCGTCGCTTTGAATAAGCTTGATTATGCCTTCACAATAAGTTGATTTGAGCTTGGAAAGGCTTCTGTATTTCAAAATTTCATTAACTATTTTATGCTCACCGCTAAGCTTTTCAAGAATTTGCGCGCTGGTAGAATACCCCGTTTTGCCCTTTTTGCCGTAAGGAAGCTTAAGCTTTTCAAATAAAATACTTCCAAGCTGGCGTGGCGAATTAACATTAAATTCTTCGCCGGCTAAACTATGAATAGAAGTTTCGATCTTTTTAAGTTCGGTTTCAATTTCATCGCCGTATTTTTCAAGGCCTTGCCTATCAACTAAAAAGCCAATGTTTTCCATGCTTGCAAGAACCTTTGAAAGCGGCTGCTCTATTTTCGTTAAAAGCTCGCTTTGATTGTTGGCCTTTATTTCTTCTTTCAAAATGGGCTCGAGTTTCGAAACCACATAAACCTGCTGAATAGTTTTTTCAAAAGGCTTCAAGGATTCCTGCAAAGCAACCTGCGGAATTGAAATTTCATGGGCACTGCCGATCTTGAAAACTTCATAGTCTTTCTCAGATGGCGTCAAAACATAAGAAGCCAGCATGACGTCAAAATGATTATCGCTGATTTCTACCGAATTTTTTTCAAAAACCTTTTCAGTTAATTTCAAATTATGAAAAATTTTTTCGATGTCATCCGAAACCATGATTTTTCTAATCGTGCTTTCAAAATTCTCGTCATCATGGCTCAAAGCGTAAACATCTTTGCCAACGCCAAAAAACATTTTTTTAATTTCAAAATTTTCTATAAAAGGCAAGAAACTAACTGATTTTTTATTTTTTAAAATCTTCAAAAGCTCTTCGCAGCTAACTTCTTTCGAAGATATATTTTCAGAAACTTCGCTGAAATTCATCTTTTCAAGGAGCTTAAAAAACTCAAGTTCAGTCATAATTTTTTTAACCGAAGGCTCGTCCATCTTTTTGGGGATAAAATCTTGCTCATTGATTTCAATCGGCACAGAAGTGTCAATTTTCCCGAGAGCGTAGCTAAGCTCGGCCATTTCTTTGCCTTCGATGAGCTTTTCTTTCACGCTGGGTTTAATATCTATGAACTCGATGTTTTTGTAAATTTCTTCAATGCTTCCAAACCTTGAAACAAGGTCGCTAGCGGTTTTTTTGCCAATTCCTTTAACGCCTGGAATATTATCGGAAGTGTCGCCCTGAAGCGCTTTTATATCAACAAGATTTTCTGGCGAAACGCCATATTCTTCTTTGACTTTTTCGGTGTCGTAAAGCGTTGACTCAGGTCTGCCAAACTTCGTTGAAGCAATTCTCACGCAAACTTTACTTGAAATAAGCTGCAAAATGTCGCGGTCCCCCGTTGCTAAAACGCATTCATAGTCATTTTTTTCGCAAAATGAAGCGAAAGTGCCCAAAATATCGTCCGCTTCGTAGCCGGCATAAGTCACCAATTTGTAACCCATCGCCGTTAAAAGATCTTTCAAAATAGGAAGCTGAGAAATAAATTCATCAGGCTGCTTGCTTCTCGTTCCTTTGTAGCCTTCAAACATTTTATGCCTAAAAGTAGGAACCGGAAGATCAAACGCAACGGCGATTCTATCAGGGTTTACTTCGCTAAGAAGCTTGTTAAGAGTAGTCAAAAAACCGTAAATTCCGTTAGTCATTTGCCCGTTTTTGTTAGAAAGCATTTTAATGCCATAAAAAGCCCTGCTGAAAATGCTGTTGCCGTCAAGTACCAAAAATTTCAAAAGTTACCACCACTTCTTTTACTTTAAATTGTGCCATACATTTTTAATATCCTCATCCTCGTCGAGAATATCCAAAAGAGTGTTAACTTTCGCTGATTGCTCTTCATCCAAAGCAACATATGTATCAGGCACCATGCCAATTTCAGAAGAAACAAAAGAATAATTTTTGCTCTTCAAATATTCATAAACTTTTTCGTAATCTTCTTTTTCAGTATAAATTATAAACAAATCGTCGTCATCAAGTTGAAAATCAGAAGCTCCTGCTTCAATTGCATCTTCTTCAAGCTTCGAAACATCTTCAACTTCTTCAAGATTAATAACAATAACGCCTTTTTCAGAAAACATGAACGAAACGCATCCTGCAAGGCCTAAATTTCCGCCGTATTTGCTAAAATAGTGCCTTAAATTTCCGGCAGTTCTGTTTCTATTATCTGTCAAAGCCTCAACGATAACGGCAACGCCGTGAGGGCCATAGCCTTCATAGGTTATATCTTCGAAGTTGCTGTCATCCGAGCCTGAAGCCGCTTTTTTAATGATTCTTTCAATGTTATCGTTAGGAACATTGTTGCTTTTAGCTTTTGCAATGCAGTCCCTGAGCTTAAAGTTAACTGTTGGATCTGCGCCGCCTTCTTTGGCTGCAACTGCGAGTTCTCTACCGATTTTAGTGAAAATTTTCGCTCTTTGAGCATCAGTTTTTTCTTTTTTCCTTTTTATGTTATTCCATTTGGAATGCCCTGACATTTAAAATCACCTCATAAATTTTTTCAAAACTTTTCAATTTAAAATTTTACCACTTTTTCAAGAGCCTAGCAACCATAAAAGAAATATTTTGCGATTTGTTCGTTTTGACTATTGATTTTTCCTGGATTTATGATAAAATACTATCATCCGAGTGTGGCGCAGTTTGGTAGCGCGCTTGAATGGGGTTCAAGAGGCCGCTGGTTCGAATCCAGTCACCCGGACCATATATTTTACGAAAGAGTGTGATCGTATTTAGCGGTCAGCTCTCTTTTATTTTGAAAGCATAGTAATATTTATTCCATCATTAAACGATATAAAATCTAAAAACATACCGAATGTTTATAACGAAAAATTTTTCTTAATGAGCCAAGGTATGCACTGTGGTATAGTACTTTCAAATGATTAATCCGGAGGAATATAAAATTATGAATTATGAAATCGTTAATTTAAATGAGGAAATTTTGATGTCGCTAAAACCAAGCCGAATTTCAAACAACAACCCCGAAGTAAGCGCTAAAATTTCAAAGCTTTGGGGAAAATTCATGACTAAAAGTGCTGAAATAGAAAACCCGAAAATTAAAAAAGCAATTTGCACCTACTCAAACTATGAAAGCGACGAAAAAGGCCTTTATGACGTTGCAATAGGTTTGGAAATAACTAAGCCTAGAGCAAACGCCGATAATTTCATTTTGAAAACTATTCCTGCGGGCAAATATGCAAAATTTATCGTTAAGGGCCCGATGCAAAAATCTGTGCCTGAATTTTGGAAAAAACTTTGGGGAATGAATTTGCCCAGAAAATTTGACTGCGACTTTGAAGAATACCAAATAGCTGACCCTTTAAATTCAGAAGTTCATATTTTTATTTCTTTAAAATAAACCAAACAATTGATCTCATTTAAATATTTTGGCAAGTATTGACTGAATTGAAATAAAAATGTATAATCACATGGTCAAATCAAATATAAAGGAGCGATTTTTGAATATGATAATAAAAGCTAAAACGCATTACTCGGTTAAACTTTTAAAAGACTTCGCAAAATTTAATCTTTTCATAAAGCCAAAATTTTTAATGGCATTTTTGATAATAATCGAAGTAGCTATAGCGGCAGTTTACACAATGCTTGAGGTTAAAGACTTCAACTGGGCCACAACCCTAACCGGAATATTTAGCTTCTTGATCTCACCTTTAATACTAGTCGTTTCATATTATTCATCAGTGAAGTCATTACGAAATGCTTTAAGCGGCACAACAGTGGAGTATGAATTTGACAAAACAGAATTTAGAACAAGAGCTTCCAACACCGGATTAAACGGAGAAACTACTATATCTTACAAAACTCTTTACAAAGTTTATGAAAAAGGCGAATACTTTTACATATACAACTCAAAGTACAGTGCAGTTATTTTAAGAAAATCTGATATAACCGAAGGCAGCCCAGAAAAACTGGAAAACCTTTTGAAAGAATTCGTTTCACTCAAAAAAATGTAAAAATAAGCCATCCATTAATTAAAATGGGTGGCTTTAATTATCTAAATTTTTAATTTAATGCTGAGTTCTATTTTTATATTGACTAATTTTTCGCTTAATAATACAATTAATTTATAAAATATAAATATAAAGGAGCGCTTAAACATGATGAAAGTTAACACTCTATACTCTAAAAAACTTTTGAGAAGCTTTGAGATATTTCATTTCTTCAGAAAGTCTATTTTCAAGTCGGTTCTTAACATAATTCTTATTATCAGCCTTTTTATTCCCCTTTATTTAGTCACCTGCGTAATTTTTTCAGGTTTGTATTTTCAGCTTGTATTTATAAAAAATTCTGGATTTGAAGCAACGTCTTTAATTGATATTATAGGTTTGATTATCTTTGCAATGATTTTACCCATAATTTACTTTATACTATGCAAAAGAACCATTAAACACCTAAAACGAGACTACAGAATCGAAGAAGGCATGAAAGTCGAGTATGAATTTGGCGAAAATGAAGTTAAAGTAAGCTTATCAAGCCCATTTGAAAGTGACAGTTTCATCTACAATTACAAATCAATTGATAAAATTTATGAAACATCCAAATATTTTTATATTTATCTTTCAGAATATGACCTTTTTATTCTTGCAAAAGAAAACTTAACAGACACAGATATTTGGAAGCTTGAAGATATCTTCAACAAAAATCTTAGCGAAAATAAATTCGTAAGAATATAAAAAGAAAGGAAGTTTTAAACATGATAAAAGCTAAAACCAAATACACTGAAAAATTGCTGATTAATTACGCAAAATTTTATTATTTCAAAAGATCAATACCGTTCGTAACTTTTGAAATTCTTTTCGAAGTATACATGATATTCAACCTAATTTCAGCAATATTATCCCCGGTTAATCCGATTAATAGATACATTCTGGCAATCATATTCGAAATTTTCCTCGTGCTAGCCGAGCCGCTGTACATTTGGTGGTTTTTCAAAAGTATCACCGAAAAAGCATCCGCAGATTTAACCGTTGACTATGAATTCGACGAAAATAAAATTAAAATAACTTCAAGCGATAAAACGGGCACCAAAAGCCTTAGCTGGGGATACAGCGCAATTTATAAAGCATATGAAACCGGTGACTGCTTCTATATTTTCAATTCAAGGCCAAGGTATTTTAGCTTGACCCCTGCAGAAAACAACTTCTTTATAATTGAAAAATCAAGCATAACCGAAGGAACCGCTGCAGAACTCAAGCACCTTTTAAAATCAAAGTTAGGATTCGAAAAATTCATAAAAAAATAAGAAAAACCCTCAGCCTGAGCTGAGGGATATTTTTTGGCTTTATTTAATTATTGAAACTTTAACGTTTTTCCTTCCGAACTGTTTGCAAGAAGAGTTTGAATTCATGAATATATCAACAACTGCAGAACCTTTTCTGAGCGCTCCGCCGGTGTCTTGAGCGGTG
>USIK01000040.1 GCA_900554775.1 uncultured Oscillospiraceae bacterium | reverse complement strand
CCTGCATAGTCATCGAAATTATTCCGAAAACGCCGCAAACATCCCCTGAAAGCGAAAGCTCTCCGATGAACGCGCTTTCTTTTAGGTCGCCCCTTTGAATTTGCCCGCTTGCTTCCAAAATCGCAAGAAGTATTGGTAAATCATAAAGTGAGCCGCTTTTTTTAACGTCTGCGGGTGCAAGGTTCACCGTGATTCTTTTAAGCGGGAAGGCCATACCGAAGTTTGTTATTGCCGATTGGACCCTGTTTTTCGCTTCTTTTACCGCTATGTCTGGCAGACCGACGATGTTGCAAAGAGGCATCCCAGGCGAAACGTCGCACTCAATTTTCACTTTAAAGCCGTTAATGCCTTGTATTCCCATGCTGTAAATTACAGATACCATGAAATTCTCCTTTTTATCAGATTTTAATTTAATTATAATTTAAACTTAAATAAAAATCAAGCAAAATTAGGAAAATATTTCCTCTTATAAAATAGATAAAGCTCGCCAAACAAACGGCAAGCTTTTCGTTTTTAATATGTATGGGTGCATATTTCAAGAATTTTTTCTTTCAGGTTTTGCAGGTCTTCTCTCACGAGTTCTTTTTGGTTCGGGTTTCTTAGCACTGCTGCGGGGTGAATTGTTGGCATCATCCAAACCTTTTTCTTTTTGTAGAACATTCCGTGTTGCTTTGTTATTTTAATCGAAGGGTCGATTATTCTCATTGCGGCTATTCTGCCCACAGCTACTATTATTTTTGGTTTTATTATTGCAACTTGATTCCTCAGCCAGTCGATACAAGCTTCTTGCTCTTCCGGCAAGGGGTCTCTGTTTTGCGGCGGGCGGCACTTAACCATGTTTGCAATGTAAATATTTTTATCTCTCGAAAGGTCTACTTCAGCAAGAAGCGAATCCAAAAGCTTGCCTGATCTCCCAACGAAGGGTAACCCTTGCAAATCTTCGTTTTGGCCCGGGCCTTCGCCGATTAGCATTACCTCTGCGTTTATGTTCCCACAGCCGAAAACGAGGTTCGTTCTGCCTTCGCAAAGCGGGCATTTGGTGCACCCTAAACACGCATTTTTTAAGTCTTCCCAAGCGGTATACATCTTTTTCTCCTTTGATTTTAAACGTTGAATCTAAACAGCGTCACGTCGCCGTCTTTCATTATATATTCTTTTCCTTCTGATCTCAAAAGGCCCTTTTCTTTTGCAGCCGCAATGGAGCCGCATTTGATAAGGTCATCGTAAGAAATTATTTCAGCTCTTATGAATCCTTTTTCGAAGTCAGAGTGGATTTTTCCTGCTGCGGCGGGGGCTTTTGTTCCTTTTTTAATCGTCCAGGCTCTTACTTCTGGTTTGCCCGCAGTTAAATAAGAAATTAACCCCAAAAGGCTGTAGCAAGCCGAAACGAGCCTATCAAGACCTGATTTTTCAAGGCCCATATCGTTTAAGAATTCTTGCTTTTCTTCGGGTTCCATTTCTGAGATTTGGAATTCAAATTCGGCGCATATTGGAAGCACTTTCGAGCCTTCTGCTATCGCTATTTCTTCAACTTGCTTGTAAAAAGGGTTATCCTCGATTTTCTTTTCAAAATCTTTTTCAGAAAAGTTTGCCGCGAAAATCGTGGGCTTGGAAGTAAGCAGATCCATGTTGTTTAAAAATGCAGTTTCTTCTTCGGTGTAGCTTCCTGACTTGACCATTTTGCCTTGAGAAAGAAGTTCGTAAATTTTTTTGCAAAATTCTAGCTCTTCGGCGTAGGATTTATCTGCTTTCAGAAGCTTTTCGATTTTTGCGATTCTTTTTTCGACCATTTCCATGTCTGAAAAAATCAGTTCCATATTTATTACTTCAATGTCGTCTCTCGGGCTTATTTTGTTGCTAACGTGCATTATGTTTTCATTTTCAAAGCACCTTACGACGTGAACTATTGCGTCAACTTGCCTTATATTCCCGAGGAATTTATTGCCGAGGCCTTCGCCTTTTGAAGCGCCTTTAACGAGACCCGCAATGTCAACGAATTCTATTGTTGCGTAGGTTTTTTTATCAGGGTGATAAATTTCTGATAATTTTTCGATTCTTTCATCAGGGACGGCAACTATTCCCACGTTTGGCTCGATTGTACAGAAAGGGTAATTTGCACATTCGGCGCCTGCATTGGTTATGGCGTTAAACAAAGTGCTCTTTCCGACATTTGGCAAACCAACTATTCCTATTTTCATCAAATTTTCCTCCTAAATGTTTTTAAAGCTTATACTCTAATATAATAAAGGTTTAGCAAATTTTTCTCAATATGCACTTTTTAAATTATTTAGAAAATATCTAATAAGTAAAAATTGACATTTTTCCTAAAAATTATTTACAAATTATACAATTATGTTAAAATATATTTGAATTGTTCAGTAAGAACAATAATATTAAAATAAAGGAGGAAAAACTGTTTCTTATCTACTAGCTGACCAAATAAAATTTAAGTAAAGGAGATGCTTCATAATGAAATTAAAAAGACATTCCAAATTTTTATCTTTTCTTATGGTGAGTTCTATTTTATGCCTGCCAGGGAAGATTTATGGCTTTGGCTCGGGAACTCACCAGTATGTTACCAAAACGAGCATTGATAAAATAGAAAAGCTTTCTAAAACTTTAAATGAGAAAAATGCATTAAACAATAAAGAAAATTCGGTTCTTTGTGACATAGATGAATATAAAGATATTTTGATTACATACAGTTTAAAACCTGATGAAGATGAAAACCAGGGCTCGACTTTCAAACATCATTTTTATAATCCTGTAACAGGAAGGAACTTCCTTGGTGAGGAAAAGGGCGCTCTTTCAAAGTGCGAAGAGCACTATGGCGCGTGCCTTGAACTTTATAAAGAAGGAAATAAAGAAAAAGCCTTTGAGGAATTTGGCAGAGCGATTCACTTTTTAGAAGATGCCAACACTCCTGTTCACACCGGGTATGTTTACCCGTCTGATGCTGTTTTTAAGCTTTCGAAGCATGTTCAGTTCGAAAATGTGTGTGATTTGATAAACAAAAATTGCGATGCGCAAATTTCTGCTGAAAACCTTGATTATTACAGAATCAATGATTTAAAAACTATAGTAAAAGCTTCGGCGGTTTTGGCGCTTGATAATTTTTACAGGCTTGAAGAAATAGAAACATCAAATGAAGAAGAACTGGCAAAAAATTCAATTTTAAATGCTCAAAAAAATGTTGTCGGCATGCTCTACAAGTTTATTGGTGATGCCGGCAAATAACTATTAAATGGAGGAATCTTTATGAAAAAAACAGATTTTTTTAAAGTTGCGTTTATGTTTTTGGGTTTGGTTTTTTTCGGTAGCACACTTTCTGCAAGTTGCCTTGAATTAAAATCAGGCCAGAGCGTAAGCCGAGGAAAACTAGTTTCTTCGGAGTATTTATGCGTTGAGGATTTTGAACTCAGCCCGGAAGAAGAGATCGTTCTTGAAAATGGCGAGAAAGCCTTCAAAAAGAATTTGAATGTAGAAAAAGCATACAGAAGTTTTTATGATAAAGGCGACACTGAAACGAAAGGATATTTGCATTTTGATGTTAATTTTATATATGATAAAAAGTCGTATGCCAAAGCGGAGTCGCAGGATGTTAAAAGCGTTAAAGACAGCAAAATTTGGAAAATAAGAGATCTTCCTGAAATTCACCCGGGAGGCGCTGTGCAGTTAGTTTCAAATAGATATTCTTTTTACGAAAAGACTTTTAGCGGTGTGGGAGATTATTTATTCGATGGGCATATCGACGTTATGTGCTCTTGCAATGGCGATATTTACGCTAACACCGAGTTGTTCTAAATTTTTAACGAATATGGAGGAAAAGCGATGAAAGAGTATATTAGAATAATGGTTTGTTTATTTGTCTTTGGTAGCACATTTTTTGCCTGGCGTCCCGGTTTTGCAGCGGAGGAAACTACCTCTATAAACAAAGAAGTTTCAGAGGTCAAAACTTCTGATGAAACCATAAGCAGAAAAGAAGAAACAACAATTGAAAAGGAAACTTTGAGCGAAGCTTTTGACAAATGTGATTACAAATATTTGAAAGTGACCAAAATGATTACTTATTTAAAAGATAAAACGAATAAAAAATTGGCAGATGCCGTTATTGATTCAAATTTCAGGTATAACCCCGTTACGCGCCAGGCGGTGTGCCTTAGCAATTTAAGAAATTCTTCTATTCATGACACTGACTACGTGGTTGATGTTTTTTCAAGGTGCGCAAATAAAACCCTCGAAAATGGAAGCGGCGTTGCAAACATCAAGCTCGTTTGCAGTTCGGGCTTTGGCAAACATTTGATAGATTCTAAAAGATATGAAGTCAACTGCGACTTTAACGGTAACGTAAGTTTTAATGATTTGGAAAATTAATTTACATTTAAATAGATGAGGAGTGAAACTTTTTGTTTTGCTCCTTAAAATTTGTTACAAAAAAGAGCTTTATTGTCAAATAAAATGATTAAATGCGATGAAATATTTTCGCTTTTGAGATAATAATTGAATTTTTCTATGATATATGGTATTATAATTTTGCAAAGGACGTTTAGCTCAGCTGGTAGAGCATTCGCTTGACGTGCGAAAGGTCAGCGGTTCGAGCCCGTTAACGTCCACCATAAAGCCTCCGTATGGAGGCATATTTTTTTGTAAGGAGAATAAAATGGATTTCAGTGTTTTAACTTTTGGTTGCAAAGTGAATAAAGGCGAAAGCGAAAACATAATTTCAAACATGATTGAAAAGGGTTTTAAGTTCGCAGGAAGCAAGAATACTTCGGCGCCTGACATTGTGATAATAAATTCCTGCACCGTTACCGCCGAAAGCGACCGCAAGCTGCGCCAGTGCATTCACAGAGTTAAAAAAGAAAACGAGAATTCCGTGGTTGTTTTAACGGGTTGCATGCCGCAAGCCTTCCCGCAGGCCGCTAAAGAGCTTCAGGATGTTGACATTGTGGTTGGAAACGAAAGGAAAGCCGAAATTCCTAATTTTATTGAGAAATATCTTGAGACTAAAACGAAGATCTTCGAAGTAAGCGAAATAAGAAAAGTGACGGAGTTTAAAGAAACCGCTAAAAATTCAAGCAAAGAGAAATTCCGTGCGTTTCTTAAAATTGAAGATGGCTGCGATAGATTTTGCTCTTACTGCATTATTCCTTACGCAAGGGGCAGAGTAAGGTCAAAGCCGCTTGACGAAATCGAAAGAGACGTGAAAAACCTTTGCGAAAAAGGCTATGAAGAAATCGTTTTAACCGGAATAAATCTTTCTTCTTATGGAAAGGATTTAAATTGTAGCCTTGAAGATGCCACGCAGAGAATTTGCAGCATAGAAGGAGTTAAAAGGCTTCGCCTAGGTTCGCTTGAACCCGACCTTGTGACTGAAAAGCTCATTGACAGCCTAGCAAAAGAAAAGAAGTTTTGCCCGCAGTTTCATCTTTCTTTGCAAAGCGGAAGCGATAAAATCCTTGAAAAAATGAGAAGAAAATACACCAGGCAGCAATACCTGGATGTTGTTAAATTGATTAAAAGCAAAATACCTTTGGCAACTTTCACTACTGACATTATGGTTGGGTTTGCCGGCGAAACGGAAGAGGACTTTAACGAGTCGCTTGACATCATTTCTCAGGTTGGATTTCTTAAGGTTCATGTCTTCCCTTATTCCATCAGACCGGGCACTCTGGCTGCGAATTTTGATGGCCAAATAAGCAAGGCTACGAAAACGAAGAGAGTTCAAAAAATGATTGACACTTCGCAGAAAATAAGTAGAATTGTTATCGAGAGTTTTCTTAACCTTAAGCTTGAGGTTTTGTATGAAAGTAGTGCGGGAGAAGGCTTTTACAGAGGCTACACTAAAAATTACATTCCCGTTAAAACCAAAAGCGCCGAGAACATTTGTGGCAAGATTTTGGAAACCTCTCTTATTTCAGTTAACGAAGATTTTTGCGAAGGAAAATTAATTTAAAGGAGAGATGTTAAAATGGAAAAAAATTTGCTTGAAGTAACAAACCCTGAATCAGAAATTGAAAGTTCAGAAATTCCGGTTTTAGCTGATTTTTTCGCAACTTGGTGCGGCCCATGCAAGATGATTGCTCCTATAATTGAAAGCATTAGCAAAAAATACGAAGGCGAAATTAAAGTAATTAAAATCGACGTTGATAAACACAAAGACTTAGCGGAAAAATATGAGATTATGTCTATTCCATCAATTCTTTTCTTTTCAAATGGCAAGCTCGTTAGAAAAGAAGTTGGGTTTAAATCCGAAAGAGAAATTTGCGACATAATAAATTCGGAGCTTATTTTAAAAAAATAGCAAAGGAAGAAAAATTGTGACAGACTTAGTGATAATAGGCGGCGGCCCTGCAGGCCTTACAGCTGCGATTTATGCTTCAAGAGCAGGGCTCAGCGTAACAGTTTGCGAAAAAAATATTTATGGCGGGCAGACTTCGATAATTGATAAGATTGAAAATTACCCAGGGTTTAAAAAAATAAACGGCATGGAACTTGCGAGCCAAATGTATGATCAGGCAGAAGATTTGGGCGTGAACTTTATTTTCGATGAAGTGGTTAAAGCCGAGCTTGAAGGAATCGAGAAGACCATAACCCTTAAAAGTGGCGAGGAAATTAAGTGCAAAACCGTTATAATTGCAAATGGGCTTAAAAGAAGAAACCTTGGCTGCAAAGGCGAAAGTGAGTTTTTGGGCAAAGGCGTTTCATATTGCGCCACTTGCGACGGCTCGTTTTTTAAATCGAAAAGAGTTTTAATAGTTGGCGGGGGCAACACCGCTCTTCAAGACGCTCTTTACCTTTCGAACATTTGCTCGCAGGTTTATGTGATTGTTAGGAAAAACAAATTAAGAGGCCAGGATTTCCTTTTCAAAGCTATTCAAAAACGCCCTAACATTGAAATTAATTTCGAAAGCAAAGTTAAAGAAATCAAAGCCGAGAAGTTTGTTACCT
>USIK01000039.1 GCA_900554775.1 uncultured Oscillospiraceae bacterium | reverse complement strand
CTATCTAATTAATGAATGCAAAGCCACCCATGCCATTGCGTGCGATTTGCGTGAAGGGCCGCTCGAAAACGCAAAAAAGAATATAAAAAAATTTGGTCTTGAAGAAAAAATTGAAACAAGACTTTCAAACGGGCTTGAAAATATAAAAGAAAACGAAGCAGACGAAGTAATCATCGCGGGAATGGGCGGAATTTTGATAAGCGAAATTCTTGAAAACTGCACCTGGGAAAACAAAATTAATAAAAAATTCATCTTGCAACCGATGAACCACGAAAAAGATTTAAGAGTTTACCTCGCGAAAAACGGCTATGAAATCGAAAAAGAAGAAGCGGTAAATTGCATGGGCAAAAGTTACGTCGTGATAAAAACCAACTTCACCGGCAGGGCTTATAATCTCGCGGACTTAAAAAAATACATCGGGAATTTAAAAGCCGAGAATGAGCCTTCAGTTTGCTATATCAAAAAGCAGCTTCACGACCTTCAAAACCGCAAAAAAGGCGCTAATGCTAAAAATAAAACAGAAGAAGAAAATTACTATTCAAAGTTAATCACCGAGCTTGAAAATATTTTGGAAGGCAGGAATTAAAAATGATTACAGTAAAAGAAATTTACGACTTTTTAAATGAAATTGCGCCCTTTGATTCTTCAATGAGCTACGACAACACGGGCCTTTTGGCAGGAAATTTCGAAAAAGAAATTAAAAAAGTTCTTCTGTCGCTCGATATAACTAACGAAGTTTGCTGCGAAGCCGCAAAAATCGGCGCAAATTTGATAATCAGCCATCACCCCGTGATTTTCAAAGCGGTAAAAAGCGTTGATTTCAAAAACCCGGTTGCAAACCTCATAAAAAATGAAATAAACGCAATTTGCGCGCACACTAACCTCGATGTTGCCGAAGAAGGCGTTAATTTCGAGCTTGCAAGGGCTCTTAAACTTTCGGGGCTCAAAGCGATTACTTTCGAAAATTCTTACCCCATGGGTTTAGTAGGCGATTTAGAAAAAACCATGAATTGCCGCGAATTTGCGCAGTTTGTTAAAGAAAATTTGCTTTGCGACGGCCTTAGATACACTGAGGCGAGAAAAGAAATCAAAAAAGTTGCCGTTTGCTCGGGCTCTGGCGGGAGTTTGATCGAAGATGTTTTTGCCGCGGGGGCTGACGCTTTTGTTACAGGCGAAATAAAACACAGCGATATTTTAAAAGCTAATTCATTTGGGATTCAAATAGTTGATGCCGGACATTTTAAAAGCGAAAACGTGATTATCAAACCGCTTAAAGAAAAACTGGCGTTAAAATTCCCCGAAATTGAATTTTTCATCTCGGAAACCTTCACAGACGGGATAAAATTTTTATAATCATACTATTATAGGCAAAAATGTAATATAATTTGAAATATACAAATTAAAATAATATAATGGAATTCGTGATTTTTTATTTCATTTATATTTTTAAGGAGGAAAACACAGATGTGTGGAATAGTTGGATATATAGGAAAAGGAAATGCAGTTCCTTTTTTGTTGCAAGGGCTTGAAAAGCTCGAATACAGAGGCTATGACTCTTCGGGAATAGCAATAAACTCAGAAAACAAAATTAAACTTATAAAGAAAAAAGGTAGACTTAAAGTCGTTGAAGACATAGTGAAAGAAACGCCTGATTTTAGCTCTCATATAGGCATCGGCCATACAAGATGGGCTACTCATGGCGTTCCTTCGGACATTAACGCCCACCCGCACATGTCATCCTGCGGGAACTTTGCGCTCGTTCACAACGGAATCATTGAAAATTACATAGAAATAAAAGAAAATTTAATCAAAAAAGGTTATTCTTTTGTTTCGGATACAGACAGCGAAGTTGTGGTTCAGCTTCTTAGCAGCCTTTACAACGGTGACTTTCTAGAAACCGTCAAAGAAACCGTTAAGATGCTCAAAGGCGCATTTTCGCTTGGAATCATTTGCAAAAACGACCCAGACACTCTCGTTGCTGCTTGCAAAGAAATTCCGCTTATCGTTGGAGTTGGCGAAAACGAAAATTACATAGCTTCCGGAATTACCGCGATGCTTGCTAAAACTCGCGATATTTGCAGGCTTTCAAGCGGCCAAATGGCCATAATTAAAGCCGAAGGATTTGAAATTATTGATTTCGATGGCAACCCACAAAAGAAGGAAATCACAACTATTGATTGGCAAATAGACGCCGCTGAAAAGAATGGTTACGACCACTTTATGCTCAAAGAAATAATGGAGCAGCCGGATGTAATCAACGCGACCATTTCGCCTCGTTTAGACGGATATGATTTAAATCTTGATAATATAGAATTTTCTGAAGAATATTTAAAGAATTTAAACAAAATATCAATTGTTGCATGCGGTTCAGCTTATCATGTCGGGTGCGCCGCGAAATATTTCATGGAAGACGTTTTAAGAAAATCAGTTGAAGTTGACATTGCTTCTGAATTTAGATATCGCAACCCAATCATTGACAAAAACACATTGGTTATAATCATCAGCCAATCAGGCGAAACAGCCGACAGCATCGCAGCTCTTCGCGAAGCAAAAGTAAAGGGCGCTAGAGTTCTTTCGGTTGTAAACGTTATGGGGAGCACAATTGCGAACGAATCCGACGATGTAATTTACACCTATGCCGGCCCAGAAATAGCAGTTGCAACCACAAAAGCTTACAGCGCACAGCTCGTAGCATTCTATCTTTTGACCCTTAAATTAGGCGTTTTATCGGGCAACCTTTCAGAAGAAGAATTCAAAAAAATAATAGATAATTTAAAAGAAATTTCCAGCAAAATATCTGTTATACTAGAAAAAAATGAAGAAATTTAATCCATTGCAAAGAAATGCTACGAATACGAAAAAATATTCTTCATCGGAAGAAACGTCGACTATGCAGTATGCATGGAAGGATCACTAAAATTAAAAGAAATTTCATACATCCATTCTGAAGCATATGCAGCAGGCGAACTCAAACACGGAACCATCTCGCTCGTTGATGAAAACACCCTTCTCATCGCGCTTTCAACCCAAGAAAGACTCCTTGACAAACTCGTTAGCAACATAAGAGAAGTCAAATCAAGAGGTGCAACCGTTCTTTCAGTGACCACCGAGCAAAACGAAGAAACACTGAAAAAAGTTTCAGACGAAGTAATTTCAATCCCGAACTCAATTCCAATGCTTCTTCCTTCCCTCGCCGTAGTTCCGCTTCAAATTCTTTCTTACCATGTTGCAAACTTAAGAGGATGCGACATAGATAAACCAAGGAATTTAGCAAAATCAGTTACTGTGGAATAATTATTTCCCCAAGCCAGGCCGGCTTGGGGATTTTCTTATTATTTAAAATTTTCAATGTCAATTTTTCCATTTTCATTTTCATATCTTTTGACGTAATTTTCAATGATAAATTCAAGCTCTTTATTGGCTGATCTCTTATTGCATTTGGCAATAGCCTTGATTTTAGACATTAAGTCTTCTGATATTCTCAAAGAAAATGGAGTATAATAATTTCCCATACTCACACCTCATTTCAATTCACATTGATATCAGAATTATATCCATTTGTATGCAAAATATAAGAATTATTATTGACATCAAAATGATATCAAATTATAATATTAATGTTAGGAATTTTAAATTATTTTATGTTTTTGAAAGGAATGGAAAAATTGGGAAATAATGTTATAAAATCCATATTCATGTTATGTTTTATAGTTATTTCAAATATATTACCTAGCGTTAAAGCACTAAATTCGAATAAAAACACGTTATCAAACAGTATAGTGTTAGCCGAAAAAAAGTCATCAAAATTTTACAAAACCAAAACAGGCAAATGCTTCCACAAATTAAATTGCCAATACCTTAAACATTCAAAAATCGAAGTTAGCAAAAAAGAAATAAAAGCTTTAAAACTAAAATCTTGCTCAAAATGCCTAAAAAATTACAACCCGAAAAATTAAAAAAGCAAAAGCTCAAGCCAAAAAGCTTGAGCTTAAATTAATCTCTTTCGTCTAAAAACGTTTTCAATTCTTCCATAAACGATTCAACATCTTTAAATTCCCTGTAAACAGAGGCGAATCGTATATAGGCAACTTCATCTTTTTCTCGGAGTTGCTGCATGCACAAGTCTCCTATCATTGAAGATGCCACCTCACGGTCTAAAGACGTTTCCACAGCAGCTTCAATATTTTGGACTATTTGCTCAATTTCAGTCATTGAAACTGGCCTTTTTTCACAGGCTTTGAAAATCCCATCAAAAATTTTTTTACGGCTAAATTGCTCTCTGGAATCATCGCGTTTCACAACCATCAAAGGCATATGCTCAACCGCCTCGTAAGTGGTAAAACGCTTCAAGCAATTTTCGCATTCGCGCCTGCGCCTAACTCTATGCCCCGCGCACCTCGATTCCACCACTTTGGTATCTTCATAATTGCAAAATGGACACTTCACCTAAATTCACCTCAAACATTATTTCTTAGAATCATTAACATCAATTTTAAGGCCATTTTCCTCAGCAGTAAGGAAAATATCGCCGATGTTAAAACTGCCTTTTTTGACTATTAAAAGCGACATTTTGTCTTCTACTTCCTTGCGAATAAGATTGCGAAGGTCCCTCGCACCGCTCTTTCCGCCAATAGATTTCTTAGCCAAAAATTCAAGAGCCTTTTCATCATAGCTAAACCCGATATTATGCTCACCCAAAGATTGCTTGTATTCATCAAGCATAATCGCTGCAATTTTAACAAAATCTTTTTCGGTTAATTCGTTAAATACTATAATTTCATCCAAACGGCTTAGAAATTCCGGTTTCAAAAATTCTCTCAGTGCTTTCATGGTTTTTGCCTTAGAAAAAGAATTCTGAGTTGTTCCAAAGCCAAGCGCGTCGCCTCTTTTGTCGCTTCCGGCGTTTGAAGTCATTACAATGACAGTGTTTTCAAAATTAACCTGCCTGCCGTGAGAATCCGTGATTTTTCCTTCATCAAGGATTTGAAGTAGAATGTTCATAACATCAGGGTGAGCTTTTTCGATTTCATCAAGAAGCACAACAGAATAAGGCTTTTGGCGAACTTTTTCGGTCAATTGGCCTGCTTCATCGTAGCCAACATAACCCGGAGGAGAACCAACAATCTTCGAGGCCGAATGCTTTTCCATGTATTCCGACATATCAAGCCTTATGAGTGCATCCGGAGAGTCAAAAAGTTCTTTCGCGAGAACTTTAACAAGTTCGGTCTTTCCAACGCCTGTTGAACCCGCAAAAATGAACGACGCAGGCCTTCTACGAGGGCTGATTTGAACCCTGTTTCTTCTAATTGCTGCAGCAACCTGGTGGACCGCTTCATCTTGGCCGATAACTCTCTTTTTGAGCTCATCTTCAAGAAATTCAAGTTTGCTGAATTCTTGCTCTTCAATCTTTGAAGAAGGTATTCCCGTCCAAAGTTCGATTACTTTTGCAATGTCGTCATGCGTTACAACAGCACCCAAAGCTTCAGATTTTAATTTTTCAATTTTTTCTTCAAATTTTGCAATTTCGCATTTGATTTCTGCTAATTTTTCATAGTCAGTTTGCTCGCCCGAAGCTAAAATTTTCTCCTTTTCAGATTGCAAATTTTTAATCTTTTCAGAAAGTTTATCATACTCAGCAAGCGATTTATTTCCCAGCGCCGCGCATGTGCAGGCTTCGTCCATAAGGTCAATTGCTTTGTCAGGCAGGAATCTATCAGTTATATATCTTTCAGAAAGAACGACCAAACTTTTTATAAGCCTATCGGATATTTTCACTCTGTGGTGGGTTTCGTAATAATCCTTAACCCCGCACAAAATTTCGACCGTTTGGTCTATCGAAGGTTCTTCAACTTTAATGGATTGGAACCTTCTTTCAAGTGCACTGTCTTTTTCAATGTGTTTTCTATATTCATCAAAAGTTGTAGCTCCTATACAGTTTAACTCTCCACGTGCAAGCATTGGTTTTATAAGGTTACCTGCATCCATAGCACCATCAGTTTTACCAGCACCTACTTTTGTGTGTATTTCATCTATAAATAGTATTATCTTTCCATCAGATGATTGTACTTCTTTAAGTACTGCTTTTAATCTTTCTTCAAATTCTCCTCTATATTTAGCACCAGCTATCAATGACCCCATATCTAAAGAAAATATAATCTTATCTTTTAACCCTTCAGGAACATCTCCACGAACTATTCTTTCTGCTAATCCTTCAACTATAGCAGTTTTACCAACACCAGGCTCTCCTATAAGTACTGGATTATTTTTAGTTCTTCTTGATAATATGCTTATAACTCTTCTTATTTCTTCATCTCTACCGATAACAGGGTCTAGCGTATTCTTTTTAGCAAGTTCAACTAAATTAGTACCATATTTAGCAAGAGCATCATAAGTTCCTTCTGGATCTTGTGTATCCACTCTTTGATTTCCCCTTACTTCTGATAATACCTTCATAAAACTATCTTTTGTTATGTTGTATTTGTTTAAGATTTGTTTAGAAGGTCCATTTTTATCAACATCAATTATTGCTAATAGCAAATGTTCTACACTAATATAAGAATCTCCAAACTTTTTAGCTAAATCATCAGCTTTTATAAGAACTTCATCAACTTGTCTTGTAATATATACGCCTGAACTATTTGCACCTTCACCCATAACCTTTGGCATTTTATCTAATGCATTTTTTATATCTACTTTTAGCAACTTAACATTTATGCCCATTTTAGTGAATATATTTGGTATTAACCCATCATCAGCTTCTACTAATGCAGCAAATAAATGAATCACATCAATTTGTTGGTGATTATATTTTACTGCAATTAAATTTGCATCATTTAATGCTTGTTGCACTCTTAATGTCATTCTCTCAACATTCATTCATTCTCACCTCTTATTAGTATTTTTAACTTTAATTTGATTTTAATACAAAAGTCAAAGAAAGTCAAAGTAAATTTTATTAAAAATTTTACATTTTTATTATACCCTATTTTTTCCATATT
>USIK01000038.1 GCA_900554775.1 uncultured Oscillospiraceae bacterium | reverse complement strand
AGCGCTTTTTACATCACTTTGAGTATCTCCGGTGTTGCTGCTTTGCTTGCGACTTTTCTTGGTTTGGTGGCTTCTATCGGAATTGTTAGAAGCAAAAAAATCACTCGCAGCGCTGTTATGAGCCTGACGAATATTCCTCTTATAAACCCTGAAATCGTCACGGGCATTTCGCTTATGCTCATGTTTGTTTTTCTTCATAATAATCTTGGAATTTTCAAGCCCGGGCTTTTCACGTTGATTTGCGCTCACACAACTTTTTGCTTGCCTTACACCATTCTTTCGATTATGCCCAAGCTTCGCCAGATGGATTCAAATATTTACGAAGCTGCTCAGGATTTAGGCTGCAATTCAGCTCAGGCTTTCTTTAAAGTTGTTTTGCCGCAAATAATTCCGGGGGTTATAACCGGCCTTATTATTTCTTTCACAATGTCGATTGACGATTTTGTCATAAGTTATTTCACCGGCGGAACCACTCAAACTCTCCCTATAACCGTTTATTCAATGACGAGGAAAATCGTCAGCCCAGAAATAAATGCGCTTTCGAGTTTGCTGTTTTTAGTGGTGTTTGCGTTGCTCTTGATAATTAATTTGAGAAAAGAAAAAGATAAATCTTTGAAACCTCGAAAAATTTAGGATTAGGAGAATAAGAAATCTGTGAAAAAGTATTTTTTTGCAATTTTTTCGTTGATTATATTGTCCGCCGTAATGATTTTTCACTTCAGTAGTAGCAAAAAAAATGAAGAATGCATAAATGTTTACAGCTGGGGTGAGTTCATTTCAAACGGAGTTGACGGAAACATTGACGTTAATAAAAAATTCACTGAAGAAACCGGAATTAAAGTTAACTACAAAACTTTTCAGAATAACGAAGAGCTTTTTGCGAAGCTTTACAGCGGCGGTTCGGACTATGATGTTATAATTCCTTCGGATTATATGGTTTCCAAGCTCATCGAAAACGGCATGCTTGAAAAGCTGGATTTTTCGAATATTCCGAATTACAATCTCATAAACGAAGATTTTAAATCGCTTAATTTTGACCCTAAAAATGAATATTCTGTTCCTTACATGTGGGGCATGGTTGGGATTTTTTATGATAAAAATGAAATTAAACCCGAAGAAGTAACCTGGGATATTCTTTGGAATGAAAAATTTAAAAATAGAATCCTTATGTTCGACAATGCCAGAGATAGTTTTGCGATTTCGCTTTTGAGGCTTGGCTATTCGGTTAATACCAAAAACCTCGATGAATTAAAGCAGGCTGCAAATGAGCTCATTGCTCAGAAGCCTTTGGTTCAGGCTTATGTTATGGATCAAATCTTCAATAAAATTGAAAATCACGAAGCCGTTTTGGCGCCTTACTATGCCGGCGACGCCGCAACGATTATAAAAAATAGTTCCGACATAGGCTTCGTTATTCCAAAAAGCGGCAGCACAAGGTTCGTTGACAGCCTTTGCATCCCGAAAAATTCGAAGCATAAAACCTTGGCTGAAAAATACATAAACTTTATGTGCAGGACTGACATTGCGCTTTCGAACGTTAAGCACACAGGCTATTCAACCCCTCAAAAAGAGGCTTTTAATCTTCTTGATGAGCAAACGAAAAATAACAAAATTTTTTACCCTGAAAAGAAGTTTTTGATAATTCCCAAATTTTCGTGAACCTTCCTGCAGATGTTAACGAATGCATGGATAAACTTTGGGTTGAAGTCAAGGCTGGCGGTGTTTCTTCGGAGCCATGGGTGCTTGGGTTGATTCTAGCTCTTTTCTCGGCGGCTTATTTAGTGAGCTGGATGATTCAAAATCGAGGAAAAAAGAAAAGTTAAAGTTGAAATTTTTCATTTTAGTGATATAATTTGTTAGTAATAATATTAATTTTTATTAGGTTCTAGTCTAGACATTTGGCTAGAATCTAAATTTATATTCAGAATAATTAAACAAGGCAGGAGATAAACATGATTTGCATTGCAATTGACGGCCCGGCGGGCTCCGGGAAAAGCAGCGTTTCGAAATTGGTGGCTAAAAACCTTGGTTTCACGAGCATCGACACAGGTGCGCTTTACAGAGCGGTGGCTTATTATTTTAAATCAAATGAAATTTCAGAAGAAAATATTAAAAGCGCCCTTAAAAATATTGATCTGAAAGCTAAAAACATAGACGGGAAATTCAACGTTTTTTTAAATGGCGAGAACGTGACTGACAAAATAAGGGCCGAAGAAATTTCTAAAATGACTTCTAAAATTTCAAAGTGCCCTGAGGTTAGAGACTTTCTTCTTGAGCTGCAAAGAAGCCTTGCAAAAAGCGAAAATTGCGTAATGGACGGGAGAGACATCGGCACGGTTGTTATGCCGAATGCTGAGATCAAAATTTTCTTAACTGCGGCGCCTGAAACCCGCGCGATGAGAAGGTTCGATCAGCTTGGAAGGTCAGTGCCGTTTGAAAATATTTTGGAAGACTTGAAAAAAAGAGATTATCAAGACACCCACAGGGAGATCGCGCCGCTTAAAATGGCGAGCGATGCAATTTTGATTGATAATTCAGATATTTCTTTGGAGCAAACCGTTGAAAAAATTTGTGATATTGCGAGGAATTTTCAATGAACGAAAAACTTTATAAAATCTGCGTTTCGGTAATAAAACCGTTTATTAAATTCTTTTTCCCTTATGAGGTGAGCGGAACCGAAAACATAAAAAAACTTTCGGGCGGGTATGTGGTTTGTTCGAACCACCTTTCAAATGTTGATCCGATATATTTGGCTTTGACGCACCCTGCTCCGATCCAGTTTATGGCCAAGCAAGAACTTTTCAAAAGCAAGATTTTCAGCAAATTTCTTCGTGCGGTGGGCGTTTTTCCTGTTAAAAGGGGCAAAGGCGACAAAGAAGCGCTGAATTATGCTCTTGAGATTCCTAAATCCGGCGGGATTTTGGGCATTTTCGTTGAAGGGACTCGCTCAAAAACAGGTGAATTTTTGAGACCTCGTTCTGGAGCAACTTTAATAGCTTCTCAGTCGGGTTCGGTGGTTTTGCCCGTTTGCATAACTGGCGGCGGAGGAAATAACCGTGTTAAACTTTTCAAAAAAACCAAAATTTGCTATGGTGAGGCTATAAATTCAGCAGATTTAACTATTGAAACTCGGCAAGACCTTAAAAAATCGACTAATTTGATAATGGATAATATTAAAAAATTGAGGGAAGATAAAATTGAAAATATCAGTTGCTAAAAATGCGGGATTTTGTTTTGGCGTGAAGAGGGCTGTTTCTTTGGCCGAAAAAATGCTTGAAGAAAAAAATCACATTTGCATCATGGGGAATATAATTAACAATCCCAGGATTGTGCTTGAGTTTGAAAAAAAGGGAGCGAGGACTGTTTCCTCGCTTTCTGAGGTTTGTTCTGGCGAGACTTTGGTTATTAGGTCGCACGGAGTTAAAAAAGAAATTTTGGAAGAAGCCAAATCTCGCGGCATTGAATGCATTGATGCTACATGCCATTTCGTGAAAAAAATTCATAAAATAGTAAGCGAAAATGACGCTGAAAATGAATTTTTGCTAATTGCTGGGAGCGTTAATCATCCTGAAGTGATGGGCATTCGCAGTTATTTTTCGAAAAAAAGCTATGTTTTTGAAAATTTTGAGGAACTTAAAAAAATCTTGAGTGATAAAAAATTAATTAATCAAAAAGGATTTATGGTATCTCAGACTACTTTTTCCTCTGTAGAATGGAAAAAATGTGTAGAATTTGTTCAAAAAAGCTTTACAAACATAGAAATATATGATACTATTTGCAATGTAACTAGTTTAAGACAACAAGAAGCAGAAAATTTATCAAAAACAAACGATTTAGTAATAGTAGTTGGCGGACATGCTAGCTCAAATACTTGCAAGCTCCGGGAAGTTTGTTTTAAAAATTCAAACGTTATTCATATTGAAAATGTGAGCGAGCTTGCTGAATATAACATCACTAATTTTGAAAATATTGCAATAACCGCAGGCGCTTCAACTCCATGCGAGGCTTTGGAAGAAGTAAAAATTTATTTAAAAAATTCTGCGGAATAGTTTTAAAGGAGTGAAACTTAATAGATTTGATGTGCACGATTTTTTGAAACTAGTTACAAATATAAATCAAGGAGGATTAAAGTGAGCGAAAAAGAGATAAAAAAGATTGACGAGAAAAATGAGGGAAAAATTTCGGGCGGAGCTAATGCGGGCGCACCGGTCAAGGTTAAGGAAGTTATGAAAGACGCGCTTGCAGCGAGATTAGTGTCAGCCATGACGTA
This sequence comes from uncultured Oscillospiraceae bacterium, assembly GCA_900554775.1. Lineage (GTDB taxonomy): Bacteria > Bacillota > Clostridia > Oscillospirales > Acutalibacteraceae > UMGS1491. The sequence goes on along the minus strand of USIK01000038.1, from coordinate 2,807 downwards.
TGGAGCGATAGGGCCGTACACCCCTCATAGCAAAAGATTTTTGAAAGAGAAAAAATTAGCTCAAAATGCGAAAGAAGCATTAACTGATCTTCAGCCACAAAGCGAAGAGAAAAGGAGAGATGGAAAATGAGCAAAGAAGAAATCAAAGAAGGAATGGAGAACGTTGCAGGGGGTTCGGGTAAAGAACCTAAAAAGTACCCGAAAATAATAATAAGGGCCCCTAAGTACGGCGGACCAAGGATAGACCGCCCGATGCTTCTTTATGGTGGGCCGGGCCTTAGACCTATAAAACCTAGTAAAACAGATAAACCAGTAATTGCGCCCGAGCAACCGGTTCAACCGTTAGTTCCCCCAAGCCCCGTTGAACCTGAAAATCCTGAGAATAAAGAAGAGTCTAAATAAAAAAGGAGGCGCTTATAATGAGCAAAGAAGAAATCAAAGAAGGATTAGAAAGCATTGCAGGTGGGTCAGACAAAGAACCTAAAAAATATCCAGAAATAGTAGTAAGGTCTGTTAAGTACGGCGGACCACACATTAAACCCCCGAAAATGCCTATCAAACCGCTAAACCCCTTTAAAAAACCGGAACTTCCAGTTAAACCGTTTGCTCCTGCAGAAGAAAACAAATAAATAATTGGGAAGGTGAAAATTTAAATGAGTAAAGATGGAATTGAGGAGATAAGAACAGAATGTGAAAAAAAGATATCTGGCGGAGTGAAAGCCCCGGGAAAGATTTCTGAGGGATTCAAAGAAAAAATAATAGACACTTTAATGAAACGCCCTTCACTTTTGAAGGCGTATGGTGGGCCACGAATTAGGGTTAAAAAGGCTGATGAGAAAGTGTTTTTACCAAAAAATCCTAAATAATAAATGATTTTGGGAGTGAGAAATTCAAAATGAACGAAAAAGAAATAAAAAAACTCGACAAAAAAGGCGAAGAAAAAATTTCTGGCGGAGCGGACCTGAAAGAAGAATCAAAAAAATTTTTAAAAGACCCCAGGCATGCCATTTTAGCTTATGGTGCACCGCTTGTTAGGCCGGAAGAAATACTTAAAAAATTAAAAGAAATCAAAACTAAAGAAGAAAAATAAAATTTAAACTCGATTTGGCATATTTAGAAGATCTGTAGCAAACCTTTTGTTTTTAAAATCTTACGGGAGGATTAAAACTATGGAAGCGATGAATAGCAAAGTCAAAAAGTTAACGGATGAAACTTTGATGGATGTTGCGGGCGGACTTGAAAACACAAAACCACTTAACACAGCTGTTTTAACTGATGAAACCATTGAAGAAGAAATTAAATCCGAAAAAAAGGAAAATCATGAAATTGAAGCATAAAAAACAAAAGTAACCGCTTTGGCCTGGAAACCAAGTCTTAGTGGTTACTTTATATTTTAATTTTCAAGGGAGGAAAATGAAAAAATGACTTACCCGATTACTTGCGTTTGGGAAATAACAATGGCTTGTAACATGAGATGCAAACACTGTGGTTCAATATGCGAAAATGCTCTTCCAGGAGAGCTCACAACCGAGGAAGCGCTTAAATTCGTTGATAGCTGCGCTGAAATAGGAATGCAGTGGATAAGCATTTCTGGCGGCGAGCCGTTCATGAGGAAGGACTTAGTGCAGATTATAAAATATGCCATAGAAAAAGGCCTGGGAATAAACATAATTACGAATGGCTGGTTTATTAACGAAGAAATCGCAAAAGAGCTCGGGAGCCTTGGCGGCGGAGTGAGAGTCATGATAAGCCTTGAAGGCCCGGAATACATACACGATTTCGTCAGGAAACAAGGCTCATTCCAGCGCTCGAAAAAATCTTTTGAAACTTTGAATAAATATGGCGTTGAAACAGGAAGCATCACAACCATTACAAAGCAAAACATTGATCATCTTGATGAGCTTAAATACTTTCTCATTGAAAATGGCGTGAAATGCTGGCAGGTTCAAATTGGTTTGCCGATGGGTTCGCTTGGCAAACGCCCTGACTGGGTTTTAGATCCTAAGCAAATGAACGATATCATTGATTACTGCTACAAAGTTTCAAAAGAAGGCAAGATTGATATCTTCCCGGCGGATTGCATTGGCTACTATAACAGCAAGCAAGACGAAGTTTATAAAAGATCTTACCACTGCGATGAAAATGAAAAAATCCCCGAGTGGGAAGGATGCACTGCGGGAATTTACAGCTTTGGAATCCTTCACAACGGAGATATAATCGGCTGCACTTCAATAAGGGACAAAGAATATATAGAAGGCAACATCAAAGAAAAAAGCCTCAGAGAAATCTGGGAAAACCCAGATAATTTCTCTTGGAGAAGGAAGTTCACGAAAGAAAATCTTAAAGGCGATTGCTTAAAATGCAGTTATGCCGAGAGGTGCCTTGGCGGCTGCCCAAACACAAGAAGATGCATGAACGGAACGATTAATTCCGAGAACCTTTATTGCACGCAGAATTTGCTTTTAAAAGAAAACCGCGTGTAATTTACCTTATGAGGTAAATGCTTTCTTGGCGCTGGCAAAGCGTTTTTCCTCCGTTTTCAGTCACTAAAACCATTTCTTCTATAGAACCCCCGTTTTCGGTTTGAATTCTCGGCTCGATGGTGTAAACGCCGTTTTTTTGCAGGTTAAGCCCTGAGCGTTTGTGGCCTTTTGGCGAAAGACTCGTGCCGGGATTATGCGCAAATTCTCCGATAGGATGCCCTGTTGCATGATTGTAATTAGGGTATCCATTTTTTGTTATTTCATTTCGCACGATTTCATCAATCTCGTAGCCTTTATCGCCGGGTTTTGCATTTTTTATCCCAA
>USIK01000037.1 GCA_900554775.1 uncultured Oscillospiraceae bacterium | reverse complement strand
TACAGTAGCGAAAAAGCTAAGATATATCACTTTGATATGTATCGCATAAACACTTTGGAAGATTTGGAATCAACAGGTTTTTTTGATTATCTTGGAAGAGGGATAATTTTGGTTGAATGGAGCGAAAATATAAAGGAGTATCTTCCTGAGGATTTAATAGAAATAAAGATTTCAAAAACAGGTGAAAATTCAAGGGAAATTGAAATTATCGGAGGTGATTTTAATGAAAATTTTAGCGGTTGATTCATCTTCTGTGAGTGCTTCTGTGGCTATTTTAGATGGCAGCAAGGTTTTATCGGATTTTTACGTTAATGCTGGGCTCACTCACAGCCAAACGCTTGCTCCGATGATTGACCTGGCAGTTAAAAGTTCAGGGCTTAAGATCTCGGATATTGACTTTTTCGCTTCAACCACCGGGCCGGGGTCTTTCACCGGGCTGAGGATAGGCATTGCAACGGTTAAAGGAATGGCGCTTGGCAGCGGGAAGAAGTGCATGGGCGTTTCTTCGCTTCTGGCGGCAGCTTACAACTGCAAAAATTTCGAAGGGTTAATCGGCGCGTGCATGGACGCAAGAAGAAGTGAAATTTACGGCGCTATTTTTCGGGCTTCCGGCGGAAAAATCACAAGGATTACCCAAGATATGGCAATTTCTATTCAAAATTTCAAAGAAGAAATTGAAAAATATAAAAGCAAAGCTATTTTAGTTGGCGACGGCGCAGAAATGTGCTACAATAGTATGCTAGATGGTGAAAATAGTGAAAAAATTGAGCTTTCTTCGGAATTTTCAAGGTTTGTTAGCGCAAAAAACGTTGCTTTGGCTGCGATTGAAAACTATAGCGAAGAAAAGCTTCTAAGTCCAGGGGAGCTTACGCCTGAATATTTGAGGCTTTCTCAGGCGCAAAGAATGCTTTTGGAAAAAAATAATTTGTAGGAGACTTGTTTATGATAGCAATAGGTTCAGACCATGCGGGGTATGAAGCCAAAGAAAAGGTGAAAAAGCACCTTGAAAGTTTAGGAGTTTCGTTTAAAGACTTTGGAACTCACAGCGAGAAATCTTGCGACTACCCTTTGATTGCAAAGGATGTTGCGCTTTCTGTGAAAAGTGGCGAGAGCGAGAAAGGAATTCTCATTTGCGGTTCGGGGATAGGCATGAGCATTGCGGCGAACAAATTCAGCGGTATCCGTGCGGCGCTTTGCAAAAACGAAGAAGCTTCTAAGCTTTCAAGATCTCATAATGATGCCAACATAGTTTGCATCGGTGCAAGAACGACTGACTTTGAGGAAATTAAAAAGATCGTTAGTGCTTTTCTTGAAACATCTTTCGAGGCTGGCAGGCATCAAAGAAGGCTTGAGCAAATCACAGAAATAGAAAATTCATAAATAAACGGAGGAAGTTTAAATGGAGAATTTAGTAGTAATGAATCACCCTTTAATCACGCACAAAATGAGCATTTTAAGAAGCCAAACAACAAGCTCAAAGGAATTCAGAGAGCTTATTAAAGAAATCACGATGCTTATGTGTTTTGAATCCATGAAAGACGCAGAAATGCAAGAAGTTGAGGTTCAAACTCCGCTTATGAGCATGAAAACGAAAGTTTTGCTCAATAAACACATGATTTTTATTCCTATTTTAAGGGCAGGGCTTGGAATGGTTGATGGAATTATAGAAATGATTCCAACTGCAAGGTTTGGTCACATAGGCCTTTACAGAGACCACGAGACGCTTCAACCGGTTGAATATTACTGCAAATTGCCTGCAGGAATTGAAAACAAAGATATCGTTTTGCTTGACCCGATGCTTGCAACCGGAGGAACAGTTGTTGATGCGGTTTCTCTTATTAAAAAAAGGAACCCAAGGTCAATTAAATTTATGTGCATTGTTGCTTCGCCTCAAGGAATTGAGGCTGTTTCAAAGGCTCACCCTGACGTTAAAATTTTCTGTGCTGCTAAAGATGAGGCCCTTAATGAAGAAGGTTACATTTTGCCTGGCCTTGGCGACGCAGGCGACAGAATCTTCGGCACGAAGTAAGGCACTAAAGAGGAAGTTGATATGGAAGAAATAAAAAATATTATATGGAGATTTATTAAAAGATATAGGAAGTATGCGCTTTTTTTCTGTGATTTTCTTATTTGGAATTTTTCTTTCTATGTTTCTTTAGCAATAACCAAGAACACTCTTTTCGTCACAGGTATAGAAAATTTTTGGGCTGAGCTTTTAATTTTGAACATTTGCTTTTCTGTTGTGTTCTTTTCGTTTAAACTTTATGATAAAATTTGGCGCTATGCCGACATTGAAGACTTTTTCTATGCAGGGGCGTCGAGCGTTTGCGCGGATTTTGCGTTTTTCATTGTTAGCATGCTTGCAGGGAAGAGCATGACCTTGAAATTTTATTCAATTTTAGGCCTTATTGCCACTTTGGGGATTTTCATTTTCAGGATTCTTTATAGGCTTAACAGGCTTCTTGACAATGTTTCAAACGAAAATGTTAAAGATAAAAAAAGGATGCTTATTGTTGGCGGCGGCGATTCGACCGCTTCGGTTTTGAGAGAAATTTCGAATTATTCTCAAAACAAATATCTTCCTGTTGCGATAGTTGATGACGACCGCGAAAAAATCGGAAGAGAAATAATGGGCGTGAGAGTTGAAGGCTCGACTGAAGAAATCCCGGAAATTTGCGAAAAATTTGGCGTTGAAGTTATTCTTTTTTCGATTGTTTCAATTAGTAGCAAAAACAGAAGAAGAATCCTTGATATTTGCGCCAAAACCAATCTTGAAGTGAGGATAATCCCTAATATTTATGAAGTTATTACTTCCGGTTCTTCGATTGATATGGCCATGAGGAAAATTAAAGTCGAAGACCTTCTCGGAAGAGACCCGATTATTTTCGATAAGAATCAATACGGCGATTATTTAATCGGCAAAACTATTTTGGTTACAGGTGGTGGCGGGTCGATCGGTTCTGAGCTATGCCGCCAGATAGCTAAAATCCCGCCGAAGAAGCTTATTATCCTTGATGTTTACGAAAACAGTGCTTATGAAATCCAGCAAGAGCTTAAAAGAAAATACGGAAGCAACCTTAATTTAGAAGTTGAAATAATAACCATTTGCGACAAAAGCCAGCTTGAAAGGCTTTTTGAAAAAGAAAAAATCGACGTTGTTTTCCATGCGGCGGCGCATAAGCATGTTCCTTTGATGGAAAAAAATGCCGAAGAAGCCGTTAAGAATAATGTTTTCGGCACGCTTAATCTTCTGGAATGCGCTGATAAATATGGCGTTCAAAGGTTTGTTCAAATTTCAACCGACAAAGCCGTTAACCCAACAAACATCATGGGCGCAACGAAAAGAATTTGCGAAATGATGGTTCAAAGCAAAGACAAAACCTCCAAAACTGAGTTCGTAGCGGTTAGGTTCGGCAATGTTTTGGGCTCGAATGGTTCGGTTATTCCTCTTTTTGAAGAACAAATTAAAACGATGGGCCCTGTCACGGTTACTCACCCTGACATAATAAGATACTTCATGACGATTCCTGAAGCTGTTTCGCTCGTTTTGACTGCCGGCGGCCTTGCAAAAGGCGGGGAAATTTTCGTTCTTGACATGGGCGAGCCCGTTAAAATTAAAAGCCTTGCTGAAAATTTGATAAGACTTTCAGGGTTTGTTCCTCATGAAGATATTAAAATAGAATATGTTGGATTAAGGCCCGGCGAAAAACTTTATGAAGAGCTTTTGATGGATGAAGAGGGCATAAAAAAGACCGAAAGTAAAAAAATTTACATCGGTCACCCAATAAATATGGACGAAAAAGCTTTTTATGATGATATCGAAAAATTGAGAGACGTGGCCGCAAGGGGCAATTACTTTGAAATTGAAGCCATGCTCATGAAAATAGTCCCAACTTTCAAACACAAAGCTTAAGGATTTTCCTTGAGCTTTTCTATTTCTCCGGTTGCCAGTTTGTCGCACCTTTCGTTTTCGGGGTGCCCGGCATGGCCTTTAACCCAAATTAGGTTTACGTTGTGGGTTTTAAGCAAATTTAAAAGCCTCTCCCAAAGGTCTGTGTTAAGGGCGGGTTTTTTGTTGCTTTTAACCCAGTTATTTTTTTGCCATTTTTCAGCCCAGCCTTTGTTAACAGCGTCGCAAAGGTATTTCGAGTCGCTGTAAGCTGTTACTTCGCAGGGAAATTTTAGCATTTCAAGCGCTTTTATAAAAGCGGTTAGCTCCATGCGGTTGTTAGTGGTTTCTTTTTCGTGGCCTGAAATTTCCTTTTCAGTGCCTTTATACCTAAGCACGGCGCCCCAACCTCCCGGCCCAGGGTTCCCGCTGCATGCGCCGTCGGTGAATATTTCAACTTGTTTCATAAATATGTTCCTCCAAATGTAAATGAATAAAGAATTATTGACATAATTATAATTTAGTAATATAATTATAGCACTGTTTGGTGTACGGTGACAGACTTAAAATATTTGTGTTCGGATAAATTTAATATTTTCAAACGTAGGTTCGGGGTCCCTGAGCCAGTATATTCGTTTATAAAAAAATTATAGGAGGTAATGTTAATGTCTGAGACTATTAAAAAAAGAATATCAAATAAACCAAAAAAGACAATAGACAACGATAAAAAATCTGCAAGCAGAAATTTTGCTTCGAAATCAAAAAATGCCGGAGCGTCAGCTTCGGTCACAAATAAAAAAGAGTCTGATTTTTCAAAATCACCTAAATCTCGCGCATCTTCCGCTAGAAAGCATAGCCGAAGCACGGTTAAAAAATCCGCTTCTGAAAATTCGGTCAGAATAGTATTTCTTGGCGGACTTAATCAAATCGGTAAGAACATCATGGCGATTGAATGCAATGATGATATAATCATCGTTGACTGCGGAATGTCATTCCCTGATGGCGAAATGCTTGGTGTTGACCTTGTTATCCCTGATTTTTCATATCTTGAATCTAACAGAGAAAGAATCAAAGGCCTTGTTATAACTCACGGCCATGAAGACCACATCGGTTCTATTCCTTATCTTTTAAGGAAGATAAACGTCCCGATTTATGCCACTCCGCTGACGGTTGGGCTTATCACCAGCAAGCTTAAAGAGCACTTGCTCGTTGGCTCGACTTAATTAAACACAGTATATGCCTGCGAAACCATAACTCTCGGCTGCATGAGTGTTGTATTCATTAGGGTTAACCATTCCATTCCTGATGCAGTTGGCCTTGCGATTAGAACTCCTGCGGGAACAATAGTTCACACCGGGGACTTCAAAATCGACTGCACTCCTTCAAGAGGCGAAATGATTGACCTTGCAAGGTTTGCCGAAATTGGCAAAGAGGGTGTTCTTGCTTTCATGGCGGATTCAACAAACGCCGAAAGGCCAGGCTACACAATGACTGAGCGCAAGATTGACCAATCTTTTGAAAGGCTTTTCCAAAAAGCAGGCGACAAGAGAATTATAATCGCAACGTTTGCCTCGAACATCGGCAGGCTCCAGCAAATTATCAACTGCGCAGCAAAATACGGCAAAAAGGTTGCTTTTTCCGGCCGTAGCATGATAAATAACGTTGCAATTGCTCAGCAAATGAAATATATCGAAGCTCCTGATGGGCTTATAATCGACATTGACCTTATAACGAAATATGCTAAAAATGAAGTCGTTTTAATAACCACGGGAAGCCAAGGCGAACCGATGTCTGCGCTTCATAGGATGGCTTTTTCGGAGCATAAAAAAGTTGAAGTTGGCCCTGAAGATTTCATAATTATTTCTGCAACGCCAATCCCGGGTAATGAAAAAACCGTTGGAGCGGTAATAAACGGGCTAATGAAGCTTGGCTGCGAAGTTGTTTATGAATCAATGTATGAAATTCACGTTTCAGGTCACGCTTGCCAAGAAGAACTCAAAATAATGCAAGGAATTATTAAACCTAAATATTTCATTCCGGTTCATGGTGAAAGAAGGCACCTTGTTAAGCACGCAAGCCTTGCGCTTGACATGGGAATGCCTGAAGAAAATGTTTTCGTTGGTGAAACTGGCGATATTTTGGAAATAAGCGAGAGCTCGATGAAGAAAGTTGGCCAGGTTCCGCTTGAGCTTGTTTTGGTTGATGGAATAGGCGTTGGGGACGTTGGAAGCATTGTTCTTCGTGACCGCAAACATTTGGGCGAAGACGGCCTTATCGTTTTGGTTGCGACCCTGGATTCTTCCGATAAACACGTTATTGCCGGCCCTGATATCGTTTCGAGAGGATTCGTTTACGTTCGTGAATCTGAGCACCTTATGGAAGAAGCCAGAAGAGTTGCCCTCAGAACACTTGAAAATTGCGCAAGCCAAAAGGTTCGCGATTGGAGCCTAATTAAAAATAAAGTTAAAGATGACCTTTACAAACTCTTCCATGGAAAAACAAGAAGAAACCCAGTTATTTTGCCGATTATAATGGAAGTTTAAAATAAAAATATAAAATAAAAACTTATGCTAAGAGGTGACATGCTTGTGAAAATCAGTAAGTTATATGTTTATCTTGTTTTCGGTGCAGTTTCTTTTATAATGCTGCTTATGAGCTTTTCTGTGTTGCCTTTTAGCAGAATTTTGTTTTTAATAGATTTCTGCATCACGCTCACGATAATTATTTCGGAATTTATTTTAGTTAAAAATTACATGGAGTTTATTCTTAGCTCTTCGAAAACAATCAATTTGTTTTTAAACGAAAATAGCAATAAAATTCTTAGCTTAATGCCTGTTCCTGTGGCGATTATTTCCGATGATTCCGGCGAGAATATTATTTCATACAACAGTGTTTTCAAAGATAAATTCCTTGGTGGCGAGGATTTTTTCAAAGGAAGCATTAAAGAGTTTTTGCCGCCTTCTTTTAGCAAGAGTGCTCTTTTCGAAACGGGAGTTCAGATATCCTTCGGTGGCAAAAAGTTCATGGTTCAGTGCAGAAAAATTGACAATTTTACGGTGTTTTACTTTTTTGAAAACACAGATTATAAAAATCTCAAAAAGAAATATTTGGAATCGAAAGTTTGTGTTGGCATAGCTGTTTTTGATAATAAAGAAGAGCTTTACCAAATAGTTGGGGAAGACAGGGGCCTTTCACTTTTGGTTTCGGTCGAAAATGTTTTGGCTCAGTGGATGAGCAGTGCTGGAGGAATTTTCAAAAAACTTTCTGATGGCAAATACATGCTTATTTTCGAAGAAAAATGTTTGAGATATTTCATCAGCAGCAAGTTTGAAATAATTAATAAAATTCACGAGATAAAAATAGACCCTCACAAGTTTGCGACAGTTTCGCTGGGAATTAGCAGGAATTCGAAAAACCTCGAGCAAGCTAAACTTTGCGCTGAAAATGCGCTTACTATGGCGCTTGGCAGAGGCGGGGATCAAGTTGCTTTGAAATCTGAAAGCGGGTATGAATTCTTTGGCGGTTCTTCAAAAGGCCTTGAGAAAAGAAGCAAAGTTAGAACCA
>USIK01000036.1 GCA_900554775.1 uncultured Oscillospiraceae bacterium | reverse complement strand
GCTGCGAATAAAAAGCTAGCCGTGAGCGGCAATGAGATTTTTTTCAGAAATGATTTTCTATTATGCTTTGGGATATAAAATCGCATATAAATAAAATGCCTCCCATTTTTCTCGATTTAAAAAGTGTGCGAAAAAGTATTTCTTAATTAATTATAACAAAAAATTACAAAAAATCAACAAGTTATTTAAAGTTTATTTAAATTCACTTTATTTGTTGTAATCTTTAATGAAATTTATGTTAAAATTGCACGTTAAAAATAAATGTTTGAAGATAGCATAGGATAATGATATAATGAAGAATAGTTTTTAATTTTAGAAGGATTGACAAAAAATCTTTCATCACTTGAATTTTTACACTTAGGAAGGATTGGAAAATATGAACATTCAAAACAAATACCGCACCCATTACTGCGGCAAAATCAGCGAAGAAATGGTTGGAGAAGAAGTTCGTTTAGCAGGTTGGGTTGAAAACGTTCGTGACCACGGCGGGATCACGTTCGTTGACCTTAGAGACCATTTTGGTTATGTTCAAGTTGTTATTAACGACTCAGCAATGATCAAAAATGTTTCCCGCGAGAGCACCGTTTCTGTTCTTGGCAGGGTTGAAAGAAGAACCGAAGAAAACATAAACCCGAAAATTGCAACGGGAATGGTGGAAGTTAAATGCCAGAGTTTGGAAGTTGTGGGCAAATGCACGAGCATGCTTCCTTTTGAAGTTGCAGATTCTGTTGAAACTAAAGAAGAGCTCCGCCTTAAATATAGGTTCCTTGACCTTAGAAACCCAGTTATGCACAAGAAAATTCAGCTCAGGTCTGAAATTCTTCACTTTTTAAGGAACAAAATGCATGAGCTCGGCTTCACTGAAATTCAAACCCCGCTTATGTCAGCTTCTTCGCCTGAAGGTGCAAGAGACTACCTAGTTCCAAGCAGAAAGCACGCAGGAAAATTTTATGCTCTTCCGCAAGCTCCGCAAATTTTCAAGCAGCTTTTGATGGTTTCAGGCTTTGACAAGTACTTTCAAATAGCTCCTTGCTTCAGAGATGAAGACGCCCGTGCAGACCGCTCACCAGGGGAATTCTATCAGCTGGATTTTGAAATGTCTTTTGCAACTCAAGAAGATGTTTTCAAAGTTTCTGAAGAAGTAATTTACGAAACTTTCACTAAATTTTCTGACAAAAAAGTTTCTTCAAAACCGTTTGTCAAGATTCCTTATTCAGAAGCGATGCTTAAATACGGCTCAGATAAACCAGACCTTCGCAACCCGCTTGAAATCGTTGACATAACCGACATTTTCGAAAATTCAGGCTTTGCAGCATTCGAAGGAAAAGTTGTTCGTTCGATAACTGTTCCTGACATGGCTTCAAGACCGAGAAAATTCTTCGATAAGATGCAAGATTTCGCTCTTGAAATTGGAATGAAAGGCCTTGGATATATAAAAGTTGGCGAAAATGGCGAGTTTAGTGGCCCGATTAACAAGTTCATCCCGGATGAAAAACGTGCAGTTCTCACTGAAAGATGTTCCATCAAGCCTGGCTGCGTTGTTTACTTTATTGCTGACGAAGCTAAAAAAGTGGCTAAATTTGCAGGCCAAATCCGCACGGAACTCGGCAAACGCCTTGAACTCATTGACAAAGACAGATTTGAATTTTGCTTCATTGTTGACTTCCCGATGTATGAAGAAGACGAAGAAACCGGCAAAATCATCTTTACTCACAACCCATTTTCAATGCCTCAAGGTGGCCTTGATGCACTCAAAAATAAAAACCCGCTTGATATCCTTGCTTATCAATATGACTTGGTTTGCAACGGCATTGAGCTTTCATCGGGCGCAGTTAGAAACCATGACCCTGAAATAATGCTTAAAGCCTTTGAAATTGCGGGCTACACTGAAGAAGATATCTTAAGTAAATTCAGCGCACTTTATAATTCATTTAAATTCGGTGCACCTGCCCACGCAGGAATGGCTCCTGGAGTTGACCGCATGATAATGCTTCTTCTCGACGAAGAAAACATAAGGGAAATCATAGCATTCCCGATGAACAGCAATGCGCAAGACGTTATGCTTGGTTCGCCTTCAGAAGTTTCTGAAATGCAGCTTAGAGAAGTTCACATTAAGATAAGAGGTCAGCACAAATAAGGAGGAATCTTTATGGTTACAAAAGAGCAGGTAAAAGCGATTGCTAATCTTTCGAAGCTTTATCTTACCGAAGAAGAAATTGAAACGGGCGAAAAAGAAATCAGCTCTATGATTAATTTCGTTGATAGCATGAACAGCATTGAAAAATTCGCCGAAGTGAGCGACGTGCATGATGACATTTGCAATGCTTTTCATGAAGATGAAATAGTGCCTTCATATCCGAGAGAAGAAATCCTGAGTAATGTTGGCGGTGGAAAAGACGGATTTTTCTACCTTAGCAAATCAAAATAATCGCTTTGAGAGGTGCGTAAGAATGGAAAATAAACACGAAGGAACCATCAAGAAAATCAGTGGTGCGCTTGCTGAAAAAAAGGTTTCTTGCGAAGAAATTACTAAAAAATATCTGGAAGAAATTAAAAAAAGCTCCCTTAATGCTTACGTTAAAGTGTGCGAAGAGACCGCTTTAAATGCCGCCAAAAAAGTGGATGATAAAATAAGCTCGGGTGAAAAACTCGGCGCTCTTGAGGGCGTTCCGATGACGATAAAAGACAACATTTCAACCAAAGGAATTGAAACGACTTGCTGCTCGAAGATTTTAGAAGGCTACAATCCAATTTATGACGCGCACGTTTGGCAGGTTCTTCAAAGCAAGAATGCGGTTTTGCTCGGCAAAACTAACATGGATGAATTCGCAATGGGTTCATCCTGCGAGACTTCGGTTTTTGGCCCGGCGAAAAACCCGCATAATGAGAGCTATGTTCCAGGCGGAAGCTCGGGAGGAGTTGCTGCTGCAGTTGGAGGAAACATCGCTGCTTACGGCCTTGGTTCAGACACCGGTGGGTCAGTCCGCCAGCCGGCTAGCTATTGCGGCGTTGTTGGGCTTAAGCCTACTTACGGCGCGGTTTCGCGTTACGGCTTGATTGCTTACGCTTCGAGCTTTGATCAAATTGGCCCGATTGCTAAAACCGTGGAAGATGTTTCGGTCGTTTTCGACGAAATTTCGCAGTATGACCCGAAGGATTCAACTTCCAACCCTATCAAAAGGGAAAAAACTTTCGATTCTTTGAATAAAGACGTTAAGGGCCTTAAACTCGGTGTTCCTAACCAATATTTCGAAGGAATTGACAAAGAAGTTGAGAAAGCTTTAAACGAAGCTATTGAAAAATATAAATCCATGGGGATTGAAATCGAACGCTTCGATTTGCCTGAGGCTAAATGTGCGCTGCCAGTTTACTATGTTTTGGCTTGCGCTGAGGCTTCTTCGAATTTAGCTCGTTTTGACGGCGGTAGGTACGGCTTTAGAGCGAAAGAGTATAAAGACATTAACGAAATGATTTGCAAAACCAGGAGCCAAGGCTTCGGAACTGAAGTTAAAAGAAGAATTTTGCTCGGCAACTATGTTCTTAGCTCGGGCTACTATGAGGCTTACTACGGCAAAGCCCAAAAATTAAGGCAAGTTATTTCAAACGGCTTTGCAAGGGCTTTTGAAAAATATGACGCTATTTTGACTCCTACCTCGCCTGTAACGGCCTTCCCGATGGGCAAGAGCTACAAAACTCCGGATGAAGTTTACTTGGCTGACATTTGCACGGTGCCTGTTAACATTGCGGGGCTTCCGGCGGTTTCGGTTCCATGCGGGTTTGACTCTAAAAATCTCCCTGTGGGAATGCAAATCATCGGCAAAAAATTCTCGGAATCAACGATTCTTAACATCGCGCATCAATTTGAAGTTTACACCGAGTATGCTTTTAACAAAAACTTGAATATGGGGGTAAGAATATGAAATATGATTTAGTTGTTGGGCTTGAAACGCACGTTGAGCTTTCAACTAAAACGAAAATATTTTGCAGCTGCGAAAATGACTTTGGTGCAGAGCCAAACACGCACTGTTGCCCCGTTTGCGTTGGCCACCCGGGTACTCTCCCGAAGATTAACAGGCAGGTAGTTAACTTTGCCGTTAAAGCTGGGCTTGCAACGAACTGCAAGATTAATTTAAGGTCGAAAATGGACAGAAAAAACTACGTTTACCCCGACCTTGCAAAGGCTTATCAGATTTCTCAGTTTGAAATTCCTATCTGCAAGGATGGTTTTGTTGAGCTTTCGAGCGGCAAGAAGATAAGAATAAACAGAATTCACATGGAAGAAGACGCAGGTAAGCTTGTTCACAATGGCGGAGACGTTTACATTGACTACAACCGCGGCGGGGTTCCGCTTATTGAAATAGTCACTGAGCCGGATATTTCTTCTTCAGATGAAGCGAAGGAATATGTTGAAAAACTTCAAAATATTCTAAGATATGCAGGCGTTTCGGACTGCAAAATGCAAGAAGGCTCTATGCGCTGCGACGTTAACATTTCGGTTAAACCCGAAGGAAGCGAGAAATTCGGAACAAGAACTGAAATCAAAAATATGAATTCGATAACTTTCATGACTAAAGCTATTGATTATGAATACGAAAGGCAAATTGACCTCGTTGAAAGCGGCGAGGAAGTAATCCAGCAGACGCTCAGATACTGCGAGGCAACAAACTCAACCGAGAGCATGCGCAGCAAAGAAGATGCCCAGGATTACAGATATTTCAGAGACCCTGACTTGGTTGAAATCGTTTTGACCGAAGAAGAAGTTGAAAAAATAAAGGAATCTTTGCCTGAAATGCCCGGCGACAGACTAAAAAGATATGTTGGCGAGCTTGGAATCCCTGAAAAAGACGCTATGCATCTAACCAAATACAAAAATGTTTCGGACTTTTTCGAAAAAGCTTGCGAAGGGCTTAAATCCGCTAAAACGGTTTCGAACCTCATAGTGGGCGAGATTTTCAGAAGTATTCAGACGGAATCGGAAAAAGAAAAATTCGGAATTTTGATAACTCCTGTTCAGCTTGGCGAGCTCGTTAAATTGACGGAAGAAAATAAAATCAACATGAATTTAGCGAAAAAGACGCTTTCGAAAATGCTTGAAACCGGCAAGGACGTTAAGGAGTTTATCTCTGAAAACGACATGAAGGGCCTTTCGGCTGAGGAGCTCACCGCGATGTGTACTGAAGCGATAAATTCAAGTGAGGCTGCCGTGAAAGACTACCTTAGCGGCAAAGAAAAAGCTTTGAAATCTATTCTCGGCCTTGTTATGAGGCAAACAAGGGGCAGAGGAAATGCTCAGGAAATCGAAAAGAAATTAATTGATTTAATAAAAAATTCTTAACTTACTAGGTTTTTGAGGAGAAAATGAAGAATGGTTAATTTGAGCGAAAGAGAAACTGCGATGGTTAGCGGCGGCACAAGAAACAACGCTGCCGACCCTAAGCTTCGTTACTGCATACGTTGCGGAAGGGAGCTAACAAAGGAAAGTGATAAAAATCTTGAAAAGAAATATAAAGGTAGACTTTGCAGCGACTGTGTTTTTGCAATAAAAATTTACAGCAGACCGGAATTTTAGAGCGTAAACCTCCTTTAGGAGGTTTATTTTATTTACAAAGTGAATTTTTGAAAAACGGAGAAATTTAATCATGAAGATAGAAAAATTAACAGAAGAAATGACCGAGAAAATCGTGGGAGGCTCAAAGCGAGAAGTAAAAACTATAACGCGAAAACTAATTGAAAGGCCGGAAGTAGAATGCATAGCATGTGGCGAACGTTTTAGATTAACGGTAACTTACAATCGCCCGAAGCATATGTCCACACTTGATTTCCTTATTGTGCAGCAAATACATCGCACTTGCCCTTATTGCAACTTTGTTAATTCGCAGTATGTAGTTTTTAGAGAGAAGTAAATTTTTACAAAAACGAATAATTAAACTTGACAAAATTATTTTAAACATATAAAATATGAATAGAACTACAAGTAGAGGGAATCGCGCAGTGCGAAAATTCGCTTAAAAAGTTTCAACAGCTGTTGCATATATTTTGAAACTCAAGTGGGAAGCGGCAAAGTAAGCGATGCATCTGCCCGGAATGCGGCTATGCTAACCCTCAAAGTGGTGCTATTTAAAAAATAATAAAGCATTTACTGGAGATTAAAATTACAAAGAGGAGGAACCAACAATGGGAAAAGAAAATTTGAACGAAAGATTTACCGAAGAAGTTGCTGGAGGGAAAATCGAGCCTAAGCCTTTGCACATTGGCGACCCAGTAGTTGAAAGAATGGATTTTTGCTCGAAATGCGGGAAACCTTTTAAAGCTAAGTCAATACCTTGGATGCCTCTTGGCCAGAAAATGTGCGAAGAATGTAAAAAATAACTTTTAAAGGAAAGCCTCTTTAAAAGAGGTTTTTTCTGGGATTAAAAATCCAAAAATTTTTATAAATTCGTCAAGGTTTGACATTTGGCGCAGCAAAGGGTAAAATCAGCCTAAAAAGCCGAGAATCATTTGATTTTGATTATAGTTAAAAATCTTGTTTTTAATTTATTTTTGTGGATTAATTTATTAATTTTTAACTATAAATGTTTGCTGAAAAATTTAACTTAGGTGTTGAATTTTTTTCAAAATCATTTTATAATGAATTTGGCACTATATCAGTGCTCGGGCACTATGCGGTTTTGCCGCGGAAATTTTAAAGTGCGGTGCTAATTGAACTGATACTTGCATAGTGGTTTAAAACGGCTTTATATAATGCGCTAAAAAGGCGTTTAATTTATTAAGGAGGAAACTTATGATAGCTGCAGGCGATTTTAGAAACGGTTCTACATTTGAAATTGACGGAAATGTTGTTTCAATTGTTGAATTTCAACATGTTAAACCCGGAAAAGGGGCTGCTTTCGTTAGAGCGAAAATCAAAAATATTATTACAGGTGCTGTAACTGAAAGAACTTTTAACCCAAGTGAAAAATTCCAGGAAGCTTTTATTGAGCGCAAAGATATGCAATATCTTTACAATGATGGCGATCTTTATTACTTCATGGATAATGAAACTTTTGAGCAACTGCCGATTAACTCATCGGTTCTGGGCGATAACTTTAAATTTGTGAAAGAAAATATGACTTGCAGAGTCCTTTCTTACAAAGGAAATGTTTTCTCTGTTGAGCCGCCATTGTTCGTTGAACTTTTAATCACTCAAACAGACGTTGGATTCAAAGGCGACACCGCAACAAATGCGACGAAACCTGCAATTTTGGAAACAGGTGCCCAAGTTAAAGTTCCGCTTTTTGTTGAAGAAGGCGAAAAAATAAAAGTTGATACCCGCACCGGAGAATATATTGAGCGTGCGTAGGTAATATTATAAACACAAGAAATTTAGGAGGAAAATAATATGACAATTAAAGAACAAGCAGCATATTTGAAAGGTATGCTCAAAGGCATGGATCTCGATGAAGACCGCAACGAAACCAAACTTTTCAAAGGAATTATTGATGCTATTGAAAATTTATCAAATTCTTTTGAAAACCTCGATGAAGACGTTGACGGAATTTTAGATCAACTCGAAGTTATGGATGAAGATTTAGCAGAAGTTGAAAACGAAGTTTTCGAAGACGGCTGCGAATGTGGTTGCGATTGCGACTGCGAAAACGACTGCCACTGCGGATGCCATGATGACGACGAAGAATGCTATGAAGTTGTTTGCCCAACTTGCGGCGAAAAGATTTGCATTTCTGAAGAAATTTTAGATGAAGAAGAAA
>USIK01000035.1 GCA_900554775.1 uncultured Oscillospiraceae bacterium | reverse complement strand
TTTTATCGACTGAAAGCTTAACTTTTCTTCCAACCATTTTCTCAGCAAGGCTCTGCTCGCTTTCTTCGTTAACGTTAACCCTGCCAACGAACTTACCCTTGCGAATTATGGTGCAATCCTTTGAAGATTTTTTAATTTCTTTTAATTTGTGAGTGATTATAATTATCGTTTTGCCGTCTTTTTTAAGGTTTTCGATTATTTCCAAGAGCTCGTCGACTTCATAAGGAGTCAAAACAGCAGTTGGCTCATCAAGAATCAGAATTTCGGCGCCTCTGTAAAGAGCTTTCAAAATTTCAACTTTTTGCTGCATTCGAACGGAAATATTCCTGATTTTCCTTTTAAGGTCAACCTTCATTCCGTATCTTTCTATGATTTCTTTAACCTTTTTCTTTGCTTCCCTTGTGTTAATGATGCCGAATTTATTAGTCGTTTCATTTCCAAGGATTATATTTTGCATAACGGTAAATTTGTCAATTAGCATAAAATGCTGGTGAACCATTCCGATTCCATGGTGTATGGCATCGTTAGGGTTAAAAATGTTAACCTGCTCACCGTTTAAATATATTTGCCCTTCATCAGCAGTGTAAAGCCCATAAAGAATGTTCATAAGCGTGCTTTTGCCTGCTCCGTTTTCGCCCAAAATAGCATGAGTTTCGCCCTTTTTAACGTCTAAATCAACGGAGTCAAGCGCCTTATGATGCCCGAAAATCTTAGTGATTCCACGCATCTGAACGGCATAATCTTTAATAATTTCCAAAAGATATCCTCCTAACAAAAACTAATTAAACTTTTAAATTCGGAAGTGATTTGATAAATTCTTCATACGAAGCCGAAGTTCCCGGAGGAATTATTTCGCCTCTTCTTACCTTTTCCTCAACTGCTTTAACGGCGTTTTTAACATTTTCAGGCACGTTGGGATTTTCCTGAGGAATTCCCACGCAGTCTTCTTTTATTCCATAAGAAAAAGTCTTGCCGCCAATTTTATCGCCATTTTTAAGGCTTGTGGAAACAGTTTTAACCGCTTTCCCAACATCTTTTATTGACGAAGTCAGAACGTTTTTAGGAGCAAGAAAAGACTGGTCCATATCGCAGCCGATGGCATAAGAGCCCTTTTCTTTGGCCGCTTCGATTATTCCAACGCCTGCGCCGCCTGCAGCATGGAAAATAACATCGCATTCATCAAACATTTTTATGGCAATAGCTTTTCCTTTGGCTGAATCCGTGAAACTTTCAGCATACTGGATTTTAACATCTATGTTTTTGCCGAGCTTTTTAGCTGCATACGCAACTCCAGCGCGGTAGCCATATTCAAACTGATCTATAACAACACTTTTCATCCCGCCAATGAAGCCAACTCTATTCACCTTCGTTGTCATTGCTGCTATGTAACCCACCAAGAACGAAGATTCCTCCGAGCGGAAAATCGCGCACGTTACGTTATCAGGCGTTCTGCTTCCAAAGGAAAAGTCCGCAATTGCATAGTTTATTTCGGGGTTAATGTTCGCCGCGAGCTTGATAGGGTCCGCGAGCTTATAGCCTATTCCCCAAACCAAATCAGCATTTTCGTCGGCTAATTTATCAATATTAATCGGGTAATCAGAAGCCTGCTGGCACTCAACATAGCCAACTCTCGAACCAGTTTCTTCCGAAAAAGCTTTAAGGCCCTTCCACGAAGATTCCTGGAAAGATTGGTCATTAATTCCGCCGCCGTCAGTTACCATTGCAACGAAAAAGCGATTGTCATTCATCACTCCTTTGGCAAGCAAAGAACCAGTTTTCACGAGAAGCCCGCAAAAACCTATTCCCACCGCTATGCCTGAAACAAGAAGTGCCCTGGAAATTACTTTATTCATAGTCTCCTCCAAAAATTATATGTATGTGTATATGATTATAAATTTTTAACTTAAAGCTGTGTTTAAAGCGATTTCCACCATGTTGCTAAATCCCTTTTGCCTTTCGTCAGAGCTCAAAGATTCGCCTCTAAGCGGGCAGTCTGAAACCGTGAGGATGCAAAGTGCATTCTTGCCAAGTTTAGCCGCATTCATGTAAAGCGCAGCCGATTCCATCTCTACCGCTAAAACGCCCATTTTGCCCCAATTTTCCAAAGTTTTAAGGTCGCTGTAAAAAACGTCCGAAGAAAGAACATTTCCCACAAATGGGTCTATTCCAAGCTCTTTTGAGGATTTTACAGCTTTGCTGAGTAAATCAAAATTAGCGACAGGAGTAAAACTTCCACCTAAATTATACTGCATAGCATAATTTGAGTCAGTGCAAGCTCCCATCGCTATAACTATATCTTTTAAATTTATTTTCTCAGAAATTGCTCCCGCGCTGCCTATCCTTATTATGTTTTCTACGCCATAAAAACCGAAAAGCTCGTAAGAATAAATGCCAATAGAAGCCATGCCCATCCCACTGCCCATTACGGAGACGGTTTTTCCTTTGTATTTCCCTGTAAAACCGAGCATATTTCTCACTTTATTAAAGCATTTAACATCTGTAAGAAAATTCTCGGCGATAAACTGCGCTCTCAAAGGGTCACCCGGCATTAAAACGCTCGGTGCAATTTCCCCCATTTTTGCTGAAATATGCGGAGTTGGTATGTTTGACATAATTAAAACAAGGCCGATTAAAAATCAGTTATTTACCTCGGCCTTTAGCCACCACCTTTTACTAAAATACATGTTTTTAATCAATAAATATAAATTATTTCTAAAAAATTTCACTGTTTTAGAATAACTCTAAACCAAATTTATAATTTTTAATTCAGAGCAACTTAATTCAGTCTTCACAGGTGGATTTTAGCATATTTTTAAGCATTTTGTCAACTAAATATATTGCTTTTTGAATTATGGGACCCCCTGCCAAAACGCTAAACACGGTTATGATTCCAACGGTTCCTCCCATCAAAACTCCAAGCAATAAAGTCGAGGCATCTTGAACGAATCTTATAAGCGCAAACGACTTACCGGTTTTTTTGCTTGCAATCACTGAAACCGCACTCCACGGGTCGATTCCAATGTCGATTGATATGTACATTCCAAGGCCCAAAAACGCAATAAAGCAGCCTGCAATCGAAACTAAAAGTTTAACTATGAAAATATCCGGGATTTGAAGCAAATCGTAAAGCCACATTCCGCAATTAACAAAAATTCCAAGCAAAAGAACATAAATAAGCGTTCCTAAATGAACATATTTCCGCTCAATGAAAAATATCAAAACCGTAAGGCTTGCGTTCAAAATGTTGATCGTAAGACCGATGTCAGAATGCAAAAACTTGCTAAGGCCTTCATAGAAAACCGTAATAGGGTCGGCGCCGAGACCCGTTTTGATGTTTATAGCGCCTGAAAGCCCAAGAAAAAATATGCCTAAAGTGCAAACTATTATTTTTTTAACCCAAAGGACTATATCCTGTTTTTTTAACGACAAAGTTTACAACACCTCTCTTAAAAATGAATTACCTTTAATTTCGTTTTCTATTCCTAAATATTCAAGAACCGTTTTGCCGATGTCTCCAAAAAATCTCATAGTATTTTGATATAATAAGGATTTTAATGCATTACAATAAATAACCATAGGCGTGTGCTCTCTAGTATGATCCGTCGAAGAAGTCATACCCGGGTCGCAGCCATGGTCCGCGGTGATTATTAAAATGTCTTCGTCTCTTAATTTTTCAGTTATGCTTGGAACCTTGCTGTCAAAATAAGAAAGAGCCTCGGCATAACCGTCTATATTATTTCTATGCCCATAGACCATGTCGAAATCCACCAAATTTACAAAACAAAGGCCTTCGAAATCTTCATCCATTATTTTAAGCATTTTTTCAATGCCATCAGCGTTATTAACAGTCCTCGTGGATTGAGTTATTCCCCTGCCGCCGAAAATATCGCTGATCTTCCCTACTCCGATTACTTCCTTGCCGCTATTTTTAATGAAATCAAGCATGGTTTCCTCCGGCGGAGTAAGAGCGTAATCATGCCTGCCCGAAGTGCGGTAAAAATCAGGGAACTCGCCCTTGAAAGGCCTTGCGATGACTCTTCCTACGCCGTGCTCACCTTTAAGGAGATTCCGTGCGATTTCGCAAACTCTGTAAAGTTCATTAAGCGGAACATAATCTTCATGAGCAGCAACTTGGAAAACGCTGTCAGCTGAAGTGTAAACAATCAGCTTGCCGCTTTCAATGCTTTCTTTGCCGTAATCTGCAATGACCTTCGTGCCGGAATAAGGCTTGTTGCAAAGGGTTTTATAGCCCGAAAGCCTTTCAAACTCACTGATAACCTCGCTCGGGAAGCCATTTTTGTAAGTTGGCAAAGGCCTTTTCGATTCAATTCCTGCAATTTCCCAGTGGCCGATTATTGTGTCTTTACCTTTTGATTTTTCACTCATCCTTGCAAAGCTTGCGAGCGGTTTTTCTTCGCTTTCTAAATAGTCGATTCCTTCAATGTTAAAAAGGCCGAGCTTTTTCAAATTAGGCATAGAAAATTTGGGGCTTTTCGAGCAAGATTTCAAAGTATTGCTGCCTTTGTCGCCATATTCCGCTGCATCAGGCATCTCGCCAATTCCAACGCTGTCAAGAACAATTAAAAATACTCTTTTCATAATTTTTCCTCCATTATTTTATCCGATTGTCATTTGCTGCCAAGAATCGTCTAAAGGAAGCTTGCCGCCATAAGGCAAATTTTTCGCATAATAAGCGCTTTCGTTTTCAATGCTGCCTGGAACATAAGGCTGCGCGCTCAGAAGTCTATGGCCTTTCTTTTGCTTCATAACCATTATTCCTTGGGTGTTTTTAGTTTGCTTGAGGCTAAGTTTTTCACTGCTGAAAATCAAAATCTTGCCGCAAGAAGAAGTTAAAATATAGTTTTTTTCTTCTTTGGAATAATCACAAAAAACGAGTTTGTCACCCTCGAAGTAGGCTTTTATAAGTTTTTTTCTGTTCGTTTTTGTAAGATATGATTTCATGTCAACTTTTGCTACTTTGCCTGATTCAAAGAAAAACACCATGAAGCCCACATAATCTATGGTTGCAACCATATATTTAAATTTTTCGTTTTTGTCAAAATTAAGCGTTGCGGGAATATAATCCCCGACTTGGCTGGCTTTTGTGTCTTTGAAATTATATGCCTTGGCTTTGTAAACCTGCGCTTTATCGGTGAAGAAAAGCAAATCGGAATGGTTCGTTCCATAAATATGCTCAAGGATTTCATCGCTGCTTTTGAGGTTTTGCTCCGAGTTCATTTTAAGCGACTGCGGAGTGATCTTTTTGAAATAGCCCTCTTTACTCACGAAAAAGCTAACCGGGTAATCCGGCACAGTTATCTCTTCGGTGATTATTTCTTCAGGCATAACAAGCGGGCAAACTCTTTCTTTGCCGTAAGTTTCGGCAACTCTTTTTAAATCTTCTAAAATTAGCTTGTCAACTTTTGATTTATCTTCCAAAATTTCTTTTAATTTTTTGATTTCATCTTTGATGCTTTCAATTTCGTTTGTGCGCTTTAAAATATATTCCCTGTTAAGGTGGCGCAGCTTGATGTCAGCCACGTATTCCGCTTGAATTTTATCAATCAAAAAGCCTTCCATCAAGTTAGGAACAACGTTTATTTCTTCCTTGGTTTTCCTGATTATTAAAATTGCTTTGTCGATATCCACCAAGATTTTTTCAAGGCCTTCAAGCAAATGAAGCTTCGAGCTAAGCCTTTGAAGGTCGAAAACAGTCCTTCTTTTTATGCACTCTTCCCTAAAGGCAATCCACTCAGTGATGATTTCTTTAACGCCCATAACTTTCGGCGTTTCGGCTATCAAAACATTAAAATTGCAAGAAAAAGTGTCTTCAAGAGGCGTCAAACGGAAAAGCTTCCTCATGAGGCTCTCAGGGTTCGAGCCACGTTTGAGGTCAATCGTGATTTTTAGCCCGTCAAGGCCCGTTTCGTCTCTGACGTCTGAGATTTCTCTTATTTTGCCCTCTTTAACGAGCGCAGCGATTTTTTCGATTATAACTTCGCTCGTTGTCGTTGGAGGAATATTTTTAATATCAATGCAATTGTATTTTTTATCGTATTCATATTTCGCGCGGATTTTAATTCCTCCGCGGCCTGTTTCATAAATTGCTTTTAATTTTTCTTTGTCGTAAATAATCTCTCCGCCACCCGGGAAATCAGGCGCAACAAGCGTCGTTAAAACGTCATGTTCAGGGTTTTTAATTATTTCAGCCGTTGTTTTGCAAACTTCTTTTAAATTAAAAGAGCAAATCGAGCTCGCCATTCCAACGGCAATACCCGTGGTTGAATTAACAAGTATCGACGGGAAAGTGCAGGGCAAAAGCGCAGGCTCTTTCAAGGTGTTGTCGTAGTTATCAACAAAATCAACAGTGTCTTTTTCAATATCTTTGAAAATTTCTTTGCAAATGTCTTCAAGCTTTGCTTCGGTGTACCTTGAAGCTGCGCAGGCCATGTCTCTTGAATAAAACTTGCCGAAGTTTCCTTTCGAATCAACATAAGGGTGCAAAAGCGCCTCGTAGCCACGGCTAAGCCGAACCATTGTTTCGTAAATTGCGCTGTCGCCGTGAGGGTTAAGCTTCATTGTTTGACCGACTATATTCGCGGACTTCGTTCTCGCAGAGCCCAAAAGGCCCATTTTAAACATAGTGTAGATGAGCTTCCTGTGTGAAGGCTTGAAGCCGTCTATTTCGGGAATAGCCCTGGACATTATGACGCTCATAGCGTAAGGCATGTAGTTTTTCTTCAAAGTATCTACAATTTTCTCTTCCATTACCTCTCCGGCATTGTAAATAAAGCCGCTAACCTTCGGTGCAGATTCTTTAGTTTTACTCCTTTTCGCCATTTTTTCTCTCCTAACTTACATCTAAATTGTCAGTATACAAATGCCCGTTTTCAATGATGTATTCTTTTCTGCCGCTAAGGTCGTCGCCAAGCAAAATGTCAAACATTCTGGCGGTTTCTTCGGCATCTTCAGGCATTACTTTTATGAGTCTCCTGGTTTTCGGGTCCATCGTTGTGAAGCTCATCATGTCGGGCTCATTTTCACCAAGACCTTTCGACCTTTGGATTGTGTATTTTTGATTTCCTATCTTTTTTATGAAGCTTTCTTTTTCGCTTTCATTGTAAGCAAAATAAGTTTCGTCTTTCGTGGTTATTTCATAAAGCGGCGATTCAGCAATGAAAACTTTGCCTTTTTCAATGAGTTTCGGCGCAAGCTGATAAATCATCGTTAAAAGAAGCGTTCTTATCTGGAAGCCGTCAACATCAGCATCAGTGCAAAGAATAACTTTGTTCCAGCGAAGGGAATCAATGTTAAACGAAGAAAGCTCTTTCGCAGCTTTGCCGCTTTTGACTTCAACCCCGCAGCCAAGAACTTTGATAAGGTCCACGATGATTTCACTTTTGAAAACTCTGTTAACGTCAGCTTTAAGGCAGTTGAGGATCTTACCACGAATTGGAATAATCGCCTGGAAATCAGGGTTTCTCGCTTGTTTGCAAGCGCCCAAAGCAGAGTCACCTTCCACTATGAAAAGCTCTCTTTCAGCAATGTCTTTGCTCCTGCAGTCAACGAATTTTGCAACCCTGCTGGCAATGTCCATCGAGTTTGTGAGCTTCTTTTTAAGGTTCTGCCTTGTTTTTTCGGCGTCTTCACGGCTCCTTTTGTTAACCAAAACTTGAGCGGCAATTTTCTCGGCATCTTGCGGGTGCTCGATGAAATAAATTTCAAGGTGCTTTCGAATTTCTTGCGTTAGTGCTTCTTGAATTCCTTTGTTGGTGATTGATTTTTTGGTCTGGTTTTCGTAAGAAGTCATGGTTGAAAAAGACGAAATAATAATCACCAAAGAATCTTCGATGTCCGCAAAAGTTATTTTGTTCTCGTTTTTCGTATATTTACCTGAGTTTTTAATTAAGTTATCAACTTGGTAAAGAAAAGCGCTTTTCACGGCCTTTTCCGGCGCGCCGCCATGCTCAAGAAAACTTGAATTGTGGTAATATTCCGCCAGGCTCAGCTTCCTTGAAAATGCCATTGCGATGTTTGCTTTTAGCTTGTAAAAAGGCTTGT
>USIK01000034.1 GCA_900554775.1 uncultured Oscillospiraceae bacterium | reverse complement strand
GTTTACGACGCTAAGACTGAAGCAAAAATATCAAAAGAGATTCTTGAAAACCTCAAGGCAAACAAAAACATCACTTTAAGGCTTGCCGACGAAAGCGTTTTCGATGAGTTTTTCGACGTTGTTATAAGAACTCCAGGGATAAGCTACCTTTCTGAGAGAATTCAGAAATTAAAAAATAATGGCAGCGCTGTTACTTCTGAAATGGAGATATTTTTCGAGCTTTGCCCCTGCCCTATCATTGGAATAACCGGAAGCGACGGCAAAACTACCACAACTACCGTTATTTCAAAAATCCTTGAAAGCGCAGGCAAAACCGTCCACCTAGGAGGAAACATCGGCAAACCGCTCCTGCCGAATATAAAAAACATAAAAGAAAATGACATAGCAATTGCAGAACTTTCGAGCTTCCAGCTTATGTCCATGAGGCAAAGCCCGCAAATAGCAGTCGTCACAAACATTTCGCCAAATCACCTTGATTTCCATAAAGACATGGATGAATACGTCGCTGCGAAAAAGCAAATAATTTTTCATCAATCAGCATTTTCGAAGGCTATTCTAAATTACGACAATGAAGGAACAAGAAAAATGGCGCCTGACGTTAGAGGAAACCTCTTGTTTTTTAGCACGAAGGGAAAGCTTGATTTCGGTGTTAGGGTTAATAGCCAAAACGAAATCATCTTCAGCAAAAACGTCAAAAGCACAAAAGTTTTAAACGCAAATGAAATTAAGCTCCCCGGGAAACACAACCTGGAAAATTACCTTGCGGCAATTGCGGCCACTTTTGAAATAGCAGGGATAGACGCCACTGAAAAGACCGCTAAAACATTCGCAGGAGTAGCGCATAGAATGGAATTCGTGAGGAACTACAAAGGCGTTTCTTACTACAATGATTCCATAGCCTCAACCCCAACGAGAACTATAAACGGTGCCCTTTCGCTTTTTAATCAAAAAGTGATTTTAATAGCTGGTGGATACGACAAAAAAGTGCCTTTTGATAATTTCGCAAAAGAAATAGCAAAGAAAGTCTCGGCTGTTATTTTAATGGGAAACACAAAAGAAAAAATCTTAAATGAAATAATGAAGCTTCCTGAAAACGAAAGGCTAAACCTTAAAATTTTTGAAGCACAAGACATGCAAGAAGCTGTGGAAACAGCGAAAAAAGAGTCAAAGCCTGGGGGCACCGTCATTCTTTCGCCGGCGTGCGCGAGCTTCGACCTTTACAAAGATTTCGAAGAAAGAGGAAACCATTTTAAATCTATCGTTAAAAACATTATTTAGGAGAATAAAATGCAAAAGAAAATAGTTTTAGGAACAATAGGAGTTTTAGTTTTAGCATCAGCTATGGGAGGATATATTTTCAGGGGGCAAATCCGTGATATTGCAGCCAAAATAAAGCACAGTTCTTCGCCTGTGGAATGCAAAACAGGGAACTCAGAAGTCAACAGTTTATATGATTTCAAATATTGCAAAGTAAGAGAAAAATCAGTGGTTATTTTCGAGCCAAACCCTTACCATCACGAGTGCCTCCCGGGGTATACGAAGTATTTCACTGACCTTGGTTATAACGTTGACACTTTAATAATAGACGGAAACGAAAATTCAATGGCATTTTTCGAGCCACAAGATAATTTAAGAATATTCACTTATAATAACCTTGACCAAATTAAGTCAAATGCGAAAAGCATCAAAGAAAGATTCAATAAATACGATTACATTTTAGTCCACACAACCGACCCCGGCAAGAAAGACATTTATGAAAGCTTGGGAGTTTACGACACTGAAAAATCTCTTTTCATAGCGCATGATATCGACTTCCTTAAAAACATGGGAATGCAAAAATACTTTGATGAAAAAAGAGTTTTAACACTTGGAAACTTTGAAGATGGCCTGCAAGTAAACCCACATTACTTCGGCGAATTTAAGCAAAAAAACAAAAACGAAAAAACAAGATTTTTCATCACTTCAACTTCAGGAAGAAAATATGAATATTTAGTCGAAGCTGCTAAAACACTGAAAAAAGAAGGCCAGAATTTTGAAATAATAGTCGTTGGAAGAAGCACCGATTTCACCGAGAAAAACATCCCGGAAAAACTTAAAGAAAACTTCGTGTTCAAACATGGGCTGCCTTACAAAGAAATGTATGAAGAAGTTCAAAATTCAGATTACATAATAATAACCCTTGACCCGGAAAACGAAAATGACAATGCCTTCAAAAAATTGCGCATGACAGGAAGCGCTCAGCTTGCCTACGGATTTTTAAAACCGATGATTATAAACAAAGAATTCGCCGAAAACTACCGCGCAAGCAACAAGACAGGATTCGTTTATGAAAAATCAAATTTCACAGATATAATGAGGCAAGCAACTCAGCTTAACGCAAGGGAATATAAAATAAAACAAAATAACTTAAAAGCCATTGCGAAAGAAATTTACAACGTTTCTTTTGAAAATTTGAAAACAGCACTGAGAATATAATTAAACCCGGCATCCAAAAACGGATGTCGGATTTTTTTACCTTTAATTTTATTTTTGATAAGGAACCCAAACGGGACGAATTTGAAAAGAGAATGTTCCATTTGTAAAACTAGATGCAGCCGGATCGCAAGAAACTTTAACATACCAATCGGTAGTTCCATTTGGTAGCAAATAATTCGACTTATTGGAACTGAGACTTCCTGCGGCCTCCCTAGAAATTGTTTGTATTTCACTTCCTGCAGAGCCAGAAACATTTGGGTCAGCATCGTAAATTTTAACTTTAACATAATCTTGTATGCCTGCAGGGTTGCTAGTAATACCATCATTATTTATCTCGGATAATCTCATTGGTAAACTATCAGAGGTGTTTTTAACTTTAAGCTTATAAACTACATATGTGCCTCTGTCAAAAAGCTGGGTTCCTTCTATTTTTGCAGTGTCGTTATCATTGATATTTTTTTCTATTGAAACTGTTCCGGCATTCGCAAAAACATACGAAGGTGAAGTTTTATCATCTTTTAAAGTGTGATCCGTGGAATAAAATGGTCCCGAATCAACTCCTGACATTGTTAGTTCATTACCAATTGAAAATGCAAAAGCATCATTGGCATCACTGCTAAATTGGACCAAGCCCTGGCGGTTGTTAACTAGCTCGGATCTGTCCGATTTAATGTTTAGTTGAGAAGACACGATTGCATAAACAACTGAAAGAACGCCCAAAGAAATAATAAGGCCAAGCGACAAGGTTAATCTTTTCCTTGATTTGTTTTCATCTTTCTTTGACATATAAAGTCCTCCTTGATTTATTTTTCATACCTATAATACATAAAATCATATTATTTGTCAAATGTATTATGCAATATATAACAAAAAATAAACATTTTATAACTTTAGCCACAAAAAAATAGCGGCAATAACCGCTAAATAACTTTTTTAATTAGTTAAATCTTTCATTTCATAACCGAGATTTTTTAAATTTTCAAAAAGTTTACCTACGGGCATTCCTGCAATAGTGTAATAATCACCTATTATTTTATCAACGAAAACGCAAGCAAGACCGTTGCACATTGAGTAGCCCGCTCTTTCGAGTATGTGTTTGTCGTTCTCTACATACCATTTCGCGTCGTTTTCATCAATATTTCTTAAATAAATTTTGGTTTTGTCGAAAAAAGTAATTTCTTTATCTTGGTAAAGGTCAATGATAGTAACGCCCGTTAAAGCTTCATAAACCTTGCCGCTGAGAGCCACCATATTTTCAAAGGCTTCCTCTTTGCTTTTCGGCTTTTCGAATTTTTTATCGCCCATTGAAGCGATTGTATCCGCCGCGATTATCAAAGCTTTTTCGCCGCCAAGCTGCTCTTTAACTGAATGCGCCTTAATTTTCGAAAGTTCCATGACGTATTTCGAAAAATCCGTTTGATCACTATGTTCCTCGCATTTGCTAGTTATGATTTCATATTTAAATCCAAGGATATCAAAAATTTTCTTGCGAGTTCTTGAATTAGAAGCCAAAATTATTCTCACTGAAATTTCCTCCAATAAACGATTTACTAATATCTTACTTATTTTTAGATCAATTTCAATAATTCAATAAATTTAATTTTTTTAGATATAATATATATTAGTTGACTATTTTTAAGCAATATATTATAATAAACATACTATATTTTTAGGAGGTATAAAAAATGAGAAAAGCAATGTGGATAATTTGCGGAATACTCTTGATTTTTTCAGGCGTTTACTTGATTTTCAATCCTGCAATAGCACTCAACTCTGTTGCAACCATGATTGGAATAGTAATCTTGGCGCAAGGAATAACCGAAATTTGCGATTACGCCGATTATGCCGAAGCTAAATGGGAAAAATTCTGGATTATCATGTCGGGAGTTTTAAGCATTATTCTCGGCATACTCGCTGTGTTCTCACCGGTAAACATAGTTTTAACCGCTATGCTTCCATACATTTTCGGTTCATGGGTTTTAGCAAGAGGAATTTGCCAATGCGTTAAATCAATTTACCTCAAAAAACTTAGTTACACAATTTGGGGATACGTTTTAACATTTGGAATTATTAACTGCTTGCTTGGAATCGTAATGATTGCAAACCCGATTATCCCCGCATTCACAATAGCCTTCACAGCTGGAACAGGCCTCATGATGATGGGCGTTTCTGCAGTGACTGTTGGAATGTAACACCTAAAAAAAATAAAGCTGCTGATTAATTTCAGCAGCTTTTTTGTGCGCGAAAATAACTAAGCTTTTCGCCACATTAAACCTTCAGAAGAAACCACACACGAACTTAGCGGTGATAAATATTAGATACCTCTTTTTTATAGTCATACCTGAAATTAAGAAATTATATTTTTGTCAATTTTAAAATAACTTTAAAATAATATTTTATTGACATATTGTATATATTTTGATATGATTATATAATCTAATTTGAGAGGAGAATAATTTTGAAAAAACAATTACTAAAAATTGCAAATATTTTTATTGTTGCAAACATGATTTTTTTAAATACCGGGGTAAGCGCTATTTTTACCCTTACCAAAGCTTGTACAGTCAGGCAAAAATTAAAGTTGTTTTTTAAAAGAGAAAAAAATAATGAAGAAAAAATAGAGTATAAATATTTAGCTGAACAATTGTGTACATGTTTTAAGCTACCTAGCCCGGGTTCGGATAAAGAACTTACTTTTAACACTCCTTTCGGAGATGTAAAATTTAATATTATTTCAAAAGGAGATATATTTATATCATTACCTGGTATTAACAAATATGTTGAAATAGCAAAAGCGCTTGACGAAATTTTAACCGAGGAAGGTAGAAAGCAACTTGCTGGCATAATCCTTGAATATCTTCAAACGAAAGCAAACACGAACTATAGAAAAAAGACTGTTATTGGATATAAATTTAAACAAAGCAAATTTTTTGATGTAATAGATGAAGAAAGTAAATCGTGTTTTAGTGAAGAAGTATTGCAATTAAATGAACAAGTTAAAGAAATAAGAGCATCCGGCCTGGATATAAAAAAAGATTTACGCACGGTAAAGGACAAAGAAGAAAAAGAAAAAATAAAAAATGCGCGCGAAATTGTTAATAATTACAATAAAAAGATAGGTGATGCAAAAGGGGCTGCTACAGCTTTATGCGCAATATTGATGATATCCGAACCACGTCGCTGTCGTTCTTACGACGGAGGAAAACATGAAAGAGCATTAATGCGCGACATACTGAATTCCGGAATGAAATACACTGATGCATTTGAAAAATTTCTTCCCAGCATTAAAGGTGGAGCAACATTAGCATATGAATATTCTACAGATGTATATAATGAAAATGAACTCTTAGAAAGCGACAATTATTCTGAAGAGGAAGAAATAATCTATGATCTAGAAGAATTATTCAATAATGTAGCAACAAAAAAATAAGAAAATAAAAAAACAGCCTAGTATTTACTAGGCTGAATTGTTTTATCAAAAAACATATAAAATTATGGTACCCCTGACCAGAATCGAACTGATAACTAACCCTTAGGAGGGGTTTGTTATATCCATTTAACTACAGGGGCAAGCCGCAGTTTAACTCCACTGCGCACTATTATATCAAAGTGAAATTTGTTTGTCAATAATTAATATTTTCAAAACCAAAATAGCTAAGAAGCCCCTCGTAAATTGCATATGCAAATTGATATTGGTTATCTCTTAATTTTTCGGCATCACTTTGGTTCGTAATATATGCAAGCTCAATTAAAGCCGACGGCATGGTGGTTTTCCTCAAAACATAAAGCGACGGCCTAACTCTCACGCCGTTGTTTTTAGTTCCGAGCCTTCTTACGATGCTTTCTAAAATGTGTTCACCGAGGAAATATGACTGGCTATATTCCTGGAAAACATAAACCTCCGAGCCATTTACGCTTGGGTTAGTGTTAGCGTTTGTATGAATACTTAAAAAATAATTCGCCGGCCAAGAGTTAGCAAGCTCAACCCTTCTTGCAAGGCTCGTAGAATTGTTTGTTCCCAAAATTTCTTCAGGAGTATTCCTTGAAGTCCTCGCTTCGAACCTAGAATCTTTATTAAGTAGGTCCGCTAGGTATCTTCCCACGTTATAAGTAATATCTTGCTCACGAAGCCCGAATCCCTCTGCTCCAGCGTTTACGTTTCTGGGATTATGCCCTTGGTCTATAAATATTTTTATCGCCAAAAATACCACTCCCTTACCCTTTCAGTTTATGATGAAAAACCGAAAACAGTGAAAAGTGGTTTCAAATAAATTTTTCTGTTTTTTTGATAACAATAACCGTTACAATAAATTCCGGGATTAAATAAGCGCAGGAATAAGCCAAGCTATAAAGCGGGATGCTTAAAAATCCAGGGGCATATTCGCCCCAAAAAACCGTGCCAGAAACTGCCGAGAACAAAATTTTAAGAATAAACGAAACCGCCACCCCAGTATACATTTTATTAAAGCGGCCAAAGCTAAAAAACCTGCCGAAAAAACCGCTAAGGCCAACTAGCAAATACTGCAAAACATAATCAAGAAAAATTATCAAAACGATTGCCGAAAAACTCTTTGCAGGAGGAACCTTAAACGACATAACAAAACGAACCACAAAGCAAACAAATGAAGCAAAAACGCCGGTTTTAACGCCATATTTATTTGAAAGAATAATCAGCGGAGCAAGGCTACCAAAAGTAACCGAACCGCCAAAAGGCATTGAAAACAATTTAATTTGCTTTAAAATTAAACTAAGGCAGACCATCAGCGCGCTTTTGGTCATTAAATGAAGTTTTTTTATAAAATCACCTATTTCAAAAATCATTATGGGAGAGAACTAACAATGAAAAATCTAGTACCTGAAAACTCAGCGTGGATTATGTATAATTCCGAAAACTGCGACCCATTTTTCACTAAATTTATTACTGACAAAACAATTGTACCTGCTCTTTGCATTTTAAGCAACCGCGAAAAAGTTTTAATCGCTCACAGCTTAGAACACGAGAACTTAAAAGATTTTAGCGGTAAAGTTTTGATGTATGAAGGCGAAAATTCACTTCTCGAAAACATGAAAAACACCCTTGCAGAGCTTAATTTCCCGCAGAATATTTATCTTAATTATTCCGACAAAATGGATAGCCAGACAGACGTTCTCGGCTATGGAACATACAGGTTTTTAACTGATAATATTCTAGCTTTTTATAAACTAAGCGGTCGCACCGCTCCTAGGTTTATTTCAAGCGATGAATTTATTTACTATCTTCTTGACACCAAAAGCGAGGAAGACATTTTTTACCTTAAAATTGCCGCTCAAAGAGGAAACGAAATTTTGAAAACGGCCTTTAACCGCATCAAACCCGGCATGACTGAAAAAGGAATCGTGAATTTGGTTCATGAAATTTTTAGGTTTAAACCGAATTACTTCAAACAGCACGGAATAGTGGCCGAAGAATTTTCGTGGGAAAAAGAGCTCTGCCCGATTGTTCTCGTTGGGCCAAATATCGCAATAGGCGGGCATACCGCTTCAAGCAGCGAAGTTTTAAAGCCTGGCTACACTGTTTATATGGATTTCGGCGTGAAGATTCACCTTAAAAACGGCAAAGCGTATTCAAGCGATTTGCAAAGAATGGGATACGTTTTAAAAAGAGGCGAAAAAAATCCTCCCAAGGAGGTTATGGATATTTTTAGCTGCCTTCATGATGCCGTGAGCCT
>USIK01000033.1 GCA_900554775.1 uncultured Oscillospiraceae bacterium | reverse complement strand
AATAATTTTTTAAAGCAAAGCGGTTTTGAAAGCATTTCGATTCTTTATAACTCAGCTTTAAAAGTTGAAGACATTTGCGTTTGCGGAACAAGGGGTTGGCTTTACCGCTGCGAAACGGATCAAGACAGGAAGATTTTAAACCGTGAGGTAGGCAGGCTCGAAAGGTCTTTAGACGAGGCAAAGAAAGAAAATTTGGAGCCCGTGGTGTTTCTTCACTACCCTCCAGTTTATGGAAATGAAGAATCTGAAGAGATTATAAATCTTTTGATTGAAAAAAAAGTTAAGAAGTGTTATTATGGACATATTCATGATGGCGGGGCAACGAAAAGACTCGTTGAAGGAAATTATAAAGGAATTGATTTCAAGCTTGTTTCTTGCGATTACATAAATTTTTGCCCTGTTTCAGTCAGATAGTTTGCATTATTTTAAACTTATGTTGAAAGGAAGATTTAAGTGAAATTAGTATCGTCAAAAAAAGTGGATGTTAATCGTTATGAATTGGAGGTTGAAGTTTCTGCCGAGGAATTCGCAAAAGAAGTTGACAAAGCTTATTTAAAACAAAAAAGTAAAATAACCATTCCAGGCTTCCGCAAAGGTAAAGCTCCTCGCAAGTTTATTGAAAAATTCTATGGTGAGCAAGTTTTCTTCGAAGATGCTATTAACGCGGTTTATGGCCCTTCGGTTGAAGCAGCTGCAAAAGAAGCAGGAATCGAACTCGTTGATGATAAAGTTGATTTTGAAGTTGTTAAACTCAGCAAAGAAGAAGGCCTTGTTTACAAAGTTAAAGTTACCGTTATGCCGGAAGTTGAAGTTGAAGGCTACAAAGGAATAGAAGTTGAGAAAAAGGCAGCTCCTAAGATTTTAACTAAAGATGTTGACGAAAGAATCAAAGCTATTCAAGAGCAAAACGCAAGGCTTGTTACATCTGAAGATGGAAAAGCTGAAAAAGGAGACGTAGTTGACATTGATTTTGAAGGATATGTTGACTCAGAAAAATTCGACGGCGGCACAGCACAAGGAGTAGAACTTGAAATTGGCAAAGGCCAGTTCATCGCAGGTTTCGAAGACCAAATCATTGGCCACAAAGTAGGCGAAGAATTCGAAATTAACGTTACTTTCCCTGAAACTTACCATGTTGCTTCTCTTGCAAGCAAACCTGCAGTTTTCAAAACAAAATTAAATAAAATTCAAAAGAAAGATCTCCCAGTAGTTGACGATGAATTCGTTAAAGACGTTAGTGAATTCGAAAACTTGGAAGATTTCAAAAAAGACATCAAAAAGAAACTTTCAGACGAAGCTAAAGCTAAAAATGAAAGAGAAACTGAAACCGAAGTGATGGACAAATTCTTAGAGCTCATAAAAGCTGAAATTCCAGAAGCTCTTGTTAAGAACAAAGCTTTTGAGCTCGTTCGTGAATTTGAATACAGACTCAAATCTCAAGGCATTGCTTTGAAAGATTACATGGCATACACAGGCCTAACCGTTGAAAAAATGGTTGAAAACTTTATGCCAGAAGCTGAAAAAACAGTTAAAGTTGGCCTTGGCCTTAAAAAGGTTGCTGAGCTTGAAAAAATCAGCGTTTCTGACGAAGAAATCGAAAAAGAATACGAAGCAATTGCAAAGGCATATTCTTTGAAACCTGAGCAAGCTAAGAGATTAGTTCCTGCAGAAGGACTCAAAAAAGACATGATTTCAAGAAAAACAGTTGAATTCATTTGCAAAAACGCAGCAAAGAAATAACTATAAATTTTAAATAACAGAGAGGTTTTATATATGAGTTTAGTACCTTACGTTGTAGAGCAAACAGGTCGCGGAGAACGTTCTTATGACATATTTTCAAGACTGTTAAACGACAGAATCATTCTTCTTAACGAAGAAGTCAACTCGGCAAGTGCCGGCGTGGTTGTTGCGCAGCTTCTTTATCTTGAAGGTCAAGACGCCTCAAAAAACATAAATCTTTATATAAATAGCCCTGGTGGGTCTGTGACTGATGGTATGGCTATATATGACACAATGCAGTATATCAAGTGCGATGTTTCAACGATTTGCATGGGTATGGCGGCGAGCATGGGAGCTTTCTTGCTTGCTGCTGGAACCAAAGGCAAGAGATACGCCCTTCCAAACAGCGACATCATGATTCATCAGCCGAGCGGCGGAGCAAAAGGTCAGGCAACTGACATTAACATTCACGCTCAGCACATTTTGAAAACCAAAGAAAAATTAAACAGAATATTATCTGAAAAAACGGGTCAAAGCTACGAAACAGTAGCTGCAGACACCGAAAGAGACAACTTCATGAGTGCCGAAGAAGCCTTGAAATACGGCCTTGTTGATTAAGTTCTTTATGTAAGATTAAAAATTAAGTGAGCTTCCATGGTTTTCATGGCTGTGTCTCTCTGTTTGGTAAGTAGCACTTTTTTAAAGCACAAATTTTATGAATCGGTGGGTTGTTATGAGTATTGATAAAGGAAGTAAAGACAGAGAGCTGTGCTGTTCATTTTGTGGAAAACCTCAGTATGAAGCGAGAAAGTTGGTCGCAGGCCCAGGGGTTTGCATTTGCGATGAATGCATTGACCTTTGCATAAATATTTTGGAAAATGAAGTTCCTGGATTTAAAGGCAGGGAAATTGCACATTCAAAAGATGATGCACCTGAAATTAAAAGCGGCAGCAAAGAAAAAATTTTGCCTAAACCGCAGGAAATTAAAAAATATCTCGATGAATATGTCGTAGGGCAAGACCGTGCTAAAGTTGCGCTTTCTGTTGCGGTTTATAACCATTACAAAAGAATATTTTTCGGCAAAGAAGATAAAAATGTTGAGATAAAAAAGAGCAATATTTTGCTTCTTGGCCCGACGGGCGTTGGAAAAACGCTTTTAGCCCAAACTTTAGCGAAAATTTTGGATGTTCCTTTTGCGATCGCAGATGCCACAACGCTTACTGAAGCGGGCTATGTTGGTGAGGATGTTGAAAACATTCTTTTAAGATTGATTCAAGCTGCGGATTATGACGTTGAAAGAGCGCAGTGCGGCATAATTTACGTTGATGAAATTGACAAAATTGCAAGGAAATCAGAAAATGCTTCTATCACAAGAGATGTTAGCGGCGAAGGCGGTCAGCAAGCACTTTTGAAAATCTTAGAAGGAACAACTTCTGCAGTGCCTCCAAAAGGTGGCAGGAAGCACCCGCAGCAGGAATTCATTCAAATTGACACTTCGAATATTCTTTTCATTTGCGGCGGTGCTTTTGAAGGAATTGAAAAAATAATCGAAAAAAGAATTCACACTTCTTCGCTCGGTTTTGGCGCTGAGGTTAAAACCAGGAAAGAAATTGATTCAACTGACTGGATGAGCAAGGTTATTCCTCAAGATTTCGTTAAATATGGCCTTATCCCTGAGCTCGTTGGAAGAATGCCGGTTATAACTTCGCTCAAAGGCCTTGACGAAGATGCTCTCGTGAAAATTCTTGCAGAGCCGAAAGATTCGCTCATTAAACAATACAAAAGGCTTTTCGAGCTTGACAAAGTTGAGCTCATTTTCGAAGATTCTGCTTTGAGGGCCATTGCTAAAAAAGCTATAAAAAGAAACATTGGCGCAAGGGGCCTTCGTTCGATTATTGAAGAAACGCTTCAAGGCGTTATGTTCGAAGTGCCTTCTAACCATAAAATCGAGAAGGTTATCATTGATGGTGACGTGGTTAACGGCGAGAAAGAGCCGGAATTTATATATAACGAAAACAGAAAGCCAATTATGATTTCTATAAATCCTGATAAACTTAAAAGCAAAAATAAACCAAAAGATAACGC
The DNA here is from genome assembly GCA_900554775.1 of uncultured Oscillospiraceae bacterium. Taxonomy (GTDB): domain Bacteria; phylum Bacillota; class Clostridia; order Oscillospirales; family Acutalibacteraceae; genus UMGS1491. The sequence goes on along the minus strand of USIK01000033.1, from coordinate 4,689 downwards.
TGCGCCGTAAAATTTCGGAGGTGATTAAAAATAGAAGAGATAAATTTAGAAGAGAAAACCCTTCCTGTGATTTCTCTTTGTGATTTTGTTATGTTCCCTGATTTGATTCTTCATTTTGATATCAGCAAAAAAGCTTCGCTAAACGCCATTAGCGAGGCTACTCGTGCTAATGAAGAAATATTTTTGGTTGCTAAAAAAGACGCAAGCAAAGAAAGTTTTGACGAAAATAATTTTTATTCCGTTGGAACTATTGTTAAAGTTAGAGAGATTTTAAAGCAAGGCAAGGATTTCATGAGGATTTTAGTTGAAGGAATATGCCGTGCAAGGGCCGCTGAATTTTTTGAAAGCGAAAACTGCGTGAGAGCGAAAGTTACTAAAATTGCACCTCTGTTAACTGAAAATGACGCATTTGATGAGGCGCTTTCTTCTAAAGTCAAAGATATGTTTGCCGAGTATCTTGCGCTTTCTTGCATGAATGCAAAGGAAGTTGCCAGCGACCTTATTTTTGATCTTGCAAATTGCGACGACACCAGCAAACTTGCGGATTACATTGCAATGAATGTTTCTTTTAAGTTTGAAATTAAGCAGTCGCTTCTTGAAGAAGGGGACCCTTTGATAAGGCTTCAGAAAGTGCTAGTTTTGCTTTTAAAAGAGATTGAAATTTTGAAGCTTAAAAATGAAATTTCTTTTAAAGTTAAAACTGAAATTGACAAATCACAAAAAGAATATTTTTTAAGGGAACAAATGAGAATAATTTCTCAAGAGCTTGGTGAGGATTCCGACCCTAGCAGCGAAGCTCATGAATACATGAAGAAGATTGAAAAGCTTTCTCTTCCGAGCGAAGTTTGCGAAAAATTGATTAAAGAATGCAAAAATTTCGCAAAAACTCCCTCGAGTTCGCCTGATGCGAGCATTCAAAGGAATTATCTCGAATTTTGCCTTTCGCTTCCTTGGAATACTTCCGACAAGGAAACTATTAACATAAAAAAAGCTGAAAAAGTCCTCGATTCTGAGCATTACGGCCTTAAAGACGTTAAAAAACGTATAATAGAATTTTTGGCGGTTAAAAAGCTCGCTTCTGATGTTAAGGGTCAGATTATTTGCCTTTCAGGCCCTCCAGGAGTGGGCAAGACTTCGATTGCAAAGTCACTCGCCAAGGCTATTAATAGAAAATACGTTAGGATTTCCCTTGGTGGGGTTAATGATGAAAGCGAAATTCGCGGCCACAGAAAGACCTACATCGGAGCAATGCCGGGCAGGATAATGTCGGCTATTAATCAGGTTAAAACTAATAACCCGCTTATTTTACTCGATGAAATTGACAAGCTTTCGAAAGACTATAAAGGCGACCCTGCCGCTGCTCTTTTAGAGGTTTTGGATCCTGAGCAAAATGCTAATTTCCATGATAGATATGTCGACGCTCCTTTTGACCTTAGCAATGTTATGTTCATTGTAACTGCTAACGACAAGCATGCAATTCCTGGCCCGCTTTATGACCGCATGGAGGTAATTGAGCTTTACAGCTACAGCTATGAAGATAAATTTAATATTGCAAAAAACCATTTAATTCCGAAGCAGCTTAAACGCCATGGCCTCACGAGGAAGAATTTTAAAATTAGCGACGAAGCACTTAGAAAACTCATTGAGTGCTACACGAAAGAGGCCGGCGTAAGGGAGCTTGAAAGAAAAATTGCTTCCATTATGAGGAAAATTGCGACTGAAATCGTTTCCGGCGGGGATAAATCGGTTTTTGTTGATGAAGGAAATCTTGTCTCGATTCTTGGCCCTGAAAAGTTCAAAAAAGAAATTCACGAAAAAGAAAATCAAATTGGCGTTGTGAATGGCCTTGCTTGGACTGCCGTTGGCGGCGAGCTTCTTCCTATTGAAGTTGCTTTGATGAAGGGCAAGGGCAAGCTTCAGCTCACGGGTTCGCTTGGGAATGTCATGAAGGAATCAGCTCAAATTGCGCTTAGTTACATAAGAAGCAACGCAGAAAAGCTTGGCATTAAGCCTGATTTTCACGATAAATTTGACATTCATATTCATGCCCCTGAAGGCGCTGTGCCAAAAGATGGTCCTTCCGCAGGCGTCACGATGACAACGGCGCTGGTTTCTGCGCTGAGCCATAAGCCTGTTTATTCAAGCGTTGCCATGACGGGCGAAATCACATTAACGGGCAAGGTTCTTCCGATTGGCGGGCTTAAAGAAAAGACTATGGCGGCTTACAAAGAAGGAATCAAAACCGTGATTATTCCTTCAGGGAACAAAAACGACCTTCAAAAAATAGACGATGTGGTTAAAAATTCGATTAAATTCGTAACTGCTGAAAATTTAGAAACAGTGTTTGAAAACGCACTTGAAACAAGGAATGCTAAAAAATGATAAATTTTAATAAAGCAGAATTTTTGAGTTCTGTGGGCAATTTAAAACAAATGAAGAAAGACGACCTGCCTCAAGTTGTTTTTTCCGGCAGGTCAAATGTTGGGAAATCTTCGCTTATAAATAAAATTCTTAATAGGAAATCTCTTGCCAGAGTGAGCAACAAGCCCGGCAAAACCATTAATATAAATTTTTATAATGTTGGGAATATAAGGTTCGTGGACCTCCCGGGTTACGGCTATGCGAGGGTTTCTTTTGAAGAAAAAAAGCGCTGGTCGAAGCTTATTGAAGGATATTTCGAAGAAAACAAAAACATTGCGCTGGTTATTCAAATAATTGACATGCGCCATCCTCCGTCGGTTTTGGATATTCAAATGATAGACTTTTTGAAAAGCAAGGGCTACCCGTTTATTATCGTTACTTCGAAGAGCGATAAACTCAGGAAAATGGCTCGAGCTGAAAGGGAAGAACTCTTGAAAGAAGAGCTCAAAGACTATGAAGATGTCGAAAGAATCGCCTTTTCTTCTTTAAACGGCGAGGGAGTAGACAAGCTTAAAAATAAAATTACTTATTATTGTGAGGAAAGGAGAAAGTAAAATGTGCGAGTGTATGAACAAAAATTATAACCCAAAAGAAGTTGAAGATAAAATCTATGAAAATTGGGAAAAAAGCGGGTATTTTTCCGCAAGCGTTGATGAAAATAAAAAGCCTTACAGCGTTATTATGCCTCCGCCGAACGTAACGGGTAATTTACATATGGGCCATGCTCTTGACCAAACCATGCAAGATATTTTAATAAGGTTCAAAAGAATGCAAGGCTATTCTGCGCTTTGGATTCCCGGAACAGACCATGCTTCGATTGCAACTGAGGCGAAAGTTGTGCAGGAGCTTGAAAAAGAGGGCCTTTCGAAAGAAAAAATCGGCAGGGAAGAATTTTTAAAACGTGCATGGCAATGGAAGGAAAAATACGGCGGGAACATCAAAAAGCAGCTCAGAAAACTTGGAATTTCTTGCGATTGGGCAAGAGAGCGTTTCACTATGGATGAGGGCTGCTCGGAGGCAGTTAAAGAATATTTTTTAAGGCTTTATGAGAAAGGCCTTATTTACCGCGGCGAAAGAATCATAAATTGGTGCCCGAACTGCAAAACTTCGATTTCTGACGCTGAGGTTGAGTTCAAAGAGCAAGACAGCCATTTTTGGCATCTTAAGTATTATTTGGTTGGCAGCGAGGAGTATCTTGAAGTTGCAACTACTCGCCCCGAAACCATCTTCGGAGATGTTGCGGTTGCGGTTAACCCGAATGATGAAAGATACAAAAAATTCGTTGGCAGAGAGGTGACTATCCCGCTCGTTGGAAGAAAAATCCCTGTTATTGCCGATGATTACGTTGATATCGAAGTTGGAACAGGCGTTTTGAAAATTACTCCTGCGCACGACCCGAACGACTTTGAAGTTGGGGCAAGGCATAATTTGCCTATTATAAAGGTGATGGACGAAAAGGCCTTTATGAACGAAAAAGCCGGGGAATATGCGGGCCTTGAAAGATTCGAAGCCAGGAAGAAACTCGTCAAAGAGCTCGAAACCCGCGGATTCATCGCGAAAATTGAGGATATTAAGCACAATGTGGGAACTTGCTACAGGTGTCAAACCACGATTGAACCGAGCGTTTCGATGCAATGGTTTGTTAAAATGAAGCCTCTTGCTGAAATGGCGATTAAATCTTTGAAAGAAAAAGAAACTGTTTTTGTTCCTGAAAGGTTCACCAAAATTTATTACCATTGGATGGAAAACATCAAGGATTGGTGCATTTCTCGCCAGCTTTGGTGGGGGCATAGAATTCCCGCATGGTATTGCGATGATTGCGGCGAAATAGTCGTTTCGAAAGAAGAAATTTCGAAATGCCCGAAATGCGGCAGCTCGAAATTAACCCCTGAAAGCGATACCCTTGCCACCTGGTTTTCTTCGGGTCTTTGGCCGTTTTCAACTCTCGGTTGGCCAGAAAAAACTCCTGAACTTGACTATTTCTTCCCGGCGAGCACTTTGGTTACCGGGCACGATTTAATCTTCTTCTGGATTGCGAGGATGATAGTTGCTTCCGACGTGATGATGGGCAGATCTCCTTTCGAAAGAGTTTTAATTCACGGCCTTGTGAGGGATTCCCAAGGAAGAAAAATGTCGAAATCTCTCGGCAATGGAATTGACCCGCTTGAAATAATTGATTCTTACGGCGCTGATGCACTTAGGTTCTCTTTGATGCTTGGCAACAGCCCGGGGAATGACCTGAGATTTTACACCGAAAAGGTTGAATCG
>USIK01000032.1 GCA_900554775.1 uncultured Oscillospiraceae bacterium | reverse complement strand
GCTATAAGATGGCACAGGGGCGGGTTTGACGAAGCGGTGAAAGGCGGCAGCTATGCAATAAGTCTGGCTTACGATAAATTCCCAATAGCCGTGAAACTTCACATCGCGGACCTCGAGGCAACATACCTCCATGAAAAAGGCACATCAGAAGTTACAAGATAAAATAATTTAACCGAATTTTTTGAAGGGAAGTGACTTACCATTAAAATTTTAGTTCTTAATTCAGGGAGTTCCTCGCTGAAATATCAGCTCATAGACATGAATAGCGAAAAAATTCTTTGCAAAGGTAAATTCGCCGAAATAGGTCAAAACGACACCGAATTCCACCACAAAACGTTTGAAAATAAAAGAATCTGCGAAGATTTCCATGATGTGAAAAATCACGACGATGCTTTTAATCATTTAAAAGATATTTTAACGAGCAAAGAAATCGGCGTTATAAAAAGCATGGATGAAATTGCCGCAATCGGGCACAGAGTGGTCCACGGAGGGGAATATTTCACCGGGCCGGTGATTATTGACGGCGAAGTGATTAAAAAAATCGAGTCGCTCATTCCTCTTGCGCCGCTTCACAACAAAGCAAGCATTTCAGGAATAAAATCCTGCACGAAAATGTTCGGGAATAAAATCCCTCAAGTTGCAGTTTTCGATACTTCTTATTATTCGAATATTCCTGACTATGCCTTTGTTTACCCGATTCCTTATGAATACTACGAAAAGTGCGGAATCAGAAAATACGGATTCCACGGCACTTCGCATGAATTCGTGAGCAATGCCGCGGCGAAAATTTTAAATAAAGACATAAAAGACCTGAAAATTATAAGCTGCCATCTCGGAAATGGCTCTTCGATAACCGCCATAAAAAACGGCAAAGCAATCGACACGAGCATGGGTTTGACGCCCCTCGGCGGAATCATGATGGGAACTCGCTCAGGTTCGATGGACCCCTCGGTGATTATAAAAATGGCTGAGGAAAAGTCGCTTTCTTTAGAAGAAATCGGGAATATTCTTAACAAAGAATCAGGGCTTAAGGGCGTTTCGGGCGTTGGAAGCGACGACAGAGACATTTTAAGAGCCGAAAATAACGGAAATAAAAGGGCGAAGCTTGCTCATGAAATGATGATTTACAAAATAACCAAGTATATCGGCGGCTACATAGCTATTCTTGGCGGGTGCGACGCTATTATATTCACCGGAGGAATCGGCGAACACCAATGGATGCACCGCGAAAAAATTTGCAAGCATTTTGAGTTCATGGGCCTTGAGCTTGACGACGAAAAAAACAAAAATGCAAAACTCGGCAAAGAAGAAATTATTTCTAAAAATGACTCTAAAATCAAAGTTTTTGTGATTCCAACGAATGAAGAGCTGGCAATCGCAAGGCTTACACTTGATCTTATAAACAATAAATAGGTAGGAGGCACTTAGTTTGAACATTAAAAATATTGGCATTCTCACAAGCGGCGGAGACGCCCCCGGAATGAATGCTGCGATTCGCTCTGTGACTCGTTTAGCGATTGAAAACGGCGTGACAGTGTGGGGAATTATGCGCGGTTTCACGGGTCTTAGAACCGGCGACATGCTCGAGATGAATCTAAGAACCGTTTCGGATGTTCTTCACAGAGGCGGAACGATTTTGTATAGTTCTCGCGACGAAAAATTCAAAACGGAAGAGGGAACTGAGCAAGCAGTTAAAACCTGCAAAGAGCGTGGCCTGGATGCAGTTGTGGTCATTGGCGGGAATGGAAGCCTCAAAGGGGCAAAGGCACTAAGCGACAACGGCATAAGAAGCATTTTTATCCCTGCGACGATTGACAACGACGTTGCCTGCACGGATTATTCAATTGGCTACGACACCGCAATGAATACGGGCGTTGAAATGGTAGATAAACTAAGAGATACAGCTAGATCACACGAAAAGTGTAGCGTGGTTGAAGTTATGGGAAGAAAATGTGGTGATATAGCTCTTAACATAGGAATGGCCGTTGGAGCTACTGCAATTTTAATTCCTGAAGTAAAATATGATTTCAAAAGAGATGTAATCGACAAAATTAAATATACTCAAAATTTAGGCAGAAGGCATTTTATAGTAGTAGTTGCAGAAGGCTGCGAAAAAACAATGGAAATTTCAAACAAAATAACTGAAGGCACAGGAATCGAATCCAGGTGCACGATTTTGGGCCACGTTCAGCGCGGAGGTTCAACAACGCTTAGAGACAGAGTATTAGCAGGTATAATGGGATCACATGCAGTGAAAACAATTTTTAATAGCTCAGAAAGCAAAGCAATTTCAAGCAAGTGCGACAGAATTATAGACTATAATATCGACGAAGCTTTGAAAATAAAAAAGCATTTCGATATTAATCTTTATGAAGAAGCTTTAAAGATTTCTATATAGCTTATAATCAACTTTCCTAAATATATCTATATTAGTTTATTTGGGCAGCAAAACTATAATACCTAAAATTAAGATTATTCTGACCTATACAAAATATTCATTTTGTATAGGTCGAGAGATGATAAAATAATGAAGAAAAATAAAGTCTCTTTAATCGTCTATAATTCCATGTTCTCCGTAATGTCGTTAATACTTGTTTTTATAAGTAACTTTAGTTTGTTTCCTGTGTTTCCTTATTTAAAAGCCGACATCTCCGACATGCCGGTTTACCTCGCTGCTATTTTTTCAGGCACTCACTCTGGCGTCACGGTTTTGCTCACTGTTTCCATAATAAGAGCTTTGCTTTTCAGTTCTTCGGGATGGATTGGCGCTGTAATGCGCTTGGCTTCTGTTTTTCTCGTCATTGCAATTGGCGTTTCAAGGCGCAAACCTATGCCTGCCAAGATTATTATTATTTCTCTTGGCGTTATTCTTAGCGTTATTTTCAAGCTTATGCTTAACTATTTTTGCTGGCTTAATTTCTTTTCTATCCCTGAAATTACCATCAAATCAATGCTCTTTTCGGTTGTTCTACCGTATAATCTGATCAAAACCTTGCTTAGCTTAGGCTTAGCGATGCTTTTGAGCTCGAAATTAAAAAAATATATAAAAAAGGAAGTTTGCTAATAATGATTAAAGTTTCACCCTCGATGCTCGCTTGCGATTTTTCCAAGATGGGTTTAGAAATTGAAAAAATAACTAGTTGCGGAGCAGATTTAGTCCACATGGACGTAATGGACGGTCATTTCGTACCGAATATTTCATTTGGCCCGGCAGTTATAAAATCAATGAGAAATAAATCAAATTTGCCGTTTGACGCTCATTTAATGATTTCAAATCCTTATGATTACATTGAAAAATTTGCAAATGCCGGCGCAGATATCATCACCTTTCACTTGGAATCGCAAAGCGATATTATCAAAACAATTGAAAAAATCAAAAGTTTTGGCATAAAAGCGGGCCTCGCAATCAACCCTGAAACCGACGTCACTTCCCTACTTCCCTATCTTGAATTAATTGATTTAGCTTTGGTTATGACGGTTCACCCGGGTTTTGGTGGGCAGAAATTTATGGCAAATCAAATGAAAAAGGTTGAAATATTAAAGGAAAATATTACAAATAAAAATCTTGATTGCCTCATAGAAATTGATGGAGGGGTTAATTTGGAGACGATTAGCACGATTAAAAATTACCCGGTTGATATCGTAGTTTCAGGGACGTGCATATTTAATTCTCCAGACGCCACTCAGGTTATAAAGCTTCTTAAAGCTTTATAAAAAATCAGTCGTGAGGGATGATTAAAATCAAAGCATCTCATAAATATTTATTATCTGTTTTTTTAGTTTCGCTGATCATTTTTGTTCCGGCTTTGTTCGCAGTTTTTAGGAATAACCAAAAAAGCAGCAATTCAAACATGCCGGCTCAAGAAATAAAGAAAGAGCCTCCCCCTGCCCGCACAGAAGAAAACGCCGCCAGCAAGCGGCATATCGGAGCTTGGGTGACTTACATGGACCTTAACATTTCGGACAGCGGAAGCACCGAAAGCACATTTAAAAGCCGTTTTGAAGATGTTATTGAAAAGTCAAAAAAGTTTCATGTTAATAATCTTTATGTTCATGTCAGACCGTTTTGCGACTCGCTTTACCCTTCGAAAATCTTCCCGTGGTCGCATCTTTTAACGGGAATTCAAGGTAAAGATCCGGGGTTTGACCCTCTTAAATACATGATTGAAACTTCACACCGAAACGGAATAAAGTTCCACGCTTGGGTGAACCCGCTTCGCGTTAAGCTCAAAAATATGCCCGAGGAGCTTTCAAGCGAAAACCCTTATTACAAGCTAGGTTCGTTTAAATATTTCTTGGAATCAGGGGGCGCAGTTTGCCTTAACCCTGGCTTTGAAGAAACGCAGAATTTGGTTTTGGAAGGAATAAAAGAAATCGTTTCAAATTATGACGTTGATGGCATTCATTTTGATGATTATTTTTACCCTGAATCAACTGAAATTAAAGACTACGCAATGGAAGAAAACCAGGTTTCAGATATAATTGCTTGGCGAAAAAAATGCATCACGCAGCTTATAAAAGAGACTCACAGCGTGGTTAGATCCGCAAATAAAAATATTGAATTCGGCATTTCGCCACTGGGCAACAACGAAAAATGCCACGCAATGGGAATTGACGCGCAGGAACTGTGCAAAATGAATGTGATTGATTACATTTGCCCGCAGCTTTACTGGAGCCTTAAATATAAAGTGATGCCCTTTGAAAAGGCTGCAAAAACCTGGCAAGAGATGATGAAAAACACTGGAGTTAAGCTCTTCGGCGGGCTTGCGCTTTATAAAATAGGCACCGAGCTTGACGACAAAACTTGGCAAGATGACAAAAATATTTTGCCAAAAGAGATTGACATTCTCGAAAAGCTTGGTTACAATGGCGCGATTTTATATTCATTCGGTCAGCTCGATGAATCAAAAGAAGAAATCTCAAATTTGCTAAAAAAGCTTAGTTAAAATAAAAACCATGTACATTCCGTACATGGCAATTTTATTTTTTCAGGCAATAAAGAGCTATAATAAGCCCGCCCAAACATATGAAATAATCCGAAAGATTGCAAACCGGCGGGAAAAAAGAAAGCTTCAAATAATCAATAACATAACCAAAAAACATTCTGTCAATTAAATTTCCAATTCCCCCGCCAATGATAAACGAAATAGCGACCAAAAGTTGCTTGCTTTTAATTTTTTTGCTAAAAACTAGGTATAAAAGAGCAATTAATATAACTGAAATAAATAAAATTAAAAGTCCTGTTTGGCCTTTTAAAATACCGAATGCAATGCCGAAATTTTTAACTTTCACGATGCTTAAAAACGGAATAAACGTTTTAATTTCATCGCTTGCACTCAAATTATTAAAAACAAAAAATTTTGCGGCAAAGTCTAAAATCGGGATTAAAGCGGAAATTAAAATAAAAAGAATCATTCGTTCGAACTGCTTAGTTTAAATTCGCTGAGTATATCCGAAAATTTGGTTTCAGTTTCAGATTCCGGAATTTTTTTAATTATTTCCATATGTTTTTTGTAAATATCTTCTAAATCAGCTTTAAGTTTTCCTGATTCTTTTTTGAGTCTGCTTAAAATTTCTTTTTCTGTAGCAACTTCTTTTTTTGCTTGAATTATCATTTTTTCAGAGGCTTTGGAAGCATCAGAAATGACTTCTTTGGCTCGGGTTTCAGCGTCGCAGATTGATTTTTCGGTAATAGATTTTAGATTCACTATAACTTCTTTTATAGAGGATTCTTCATCGCGGAACTTTTTCAGCTCTCTTTCAAGTTTTTGAACGGTTAAAGCAAGATTGCGGTTTTCGCGCATCATTTCTTCATAAGAAGTTTGAATATCGTCCAAAAATGCGTCCACATCCTGGGCTTTGTAGCCTCCAAATCGCGCTTTTTTAAAACTTGCATTTTTGATTTCTTCGATGCTTAACAAAAAATCAGCTCCTAAATTAAATTTTACAAAATTTTCCATATTATATCATAAACCATGCCTCTTGCCAAGAAGCAAGAGGATAATTTTAGGTTAAAAATATACGCCTTTGTTTTCAAATTCGCTAAGAAGATCTTCACCTTCAATGTCAACATTACATGGTGTTACAACGAAAGTATCAGTCGAAACTTTCTTGATTTTTCCACCAATAGCATAAGCAATGCCACTAAGAAAGTCAACCAAGCGCCTTGATTCAGACTTCGGAGTCACTTCCAAATTGAGCACAACTGTGTGCATTTTCAAAAGTTCATCAGCTATATTTTTAATTTCTTCGCCGAAATGTTCAGGTCTTGAAAGAACCACTTTAACTTTTGCGCCCGAATTGATGCTAACGATTTTACCGTTGCTAACGCTTCTGAGCTGCTTAGGCTCTTCTTTATTCACGATTTGTTGAGCTTCTTCATTTTCTTCATAATATTCGTCAGATGGATTCCACATCTCTTTAAGTTTTTCTACTATTCCTGGCATTTTATTATTCCTCCTGTTGTTTTTATACTAGCATATTAACTAATAATAAACTAAATAATTATTTGTAAAATATGTACTATGTTAATTTTATTATCTTAACAATGCAAATGAATGTCAACAAAATATTGCTCATTTAACAAAAAAATCATTGTACTTAAATAACTTTCACTTCACTTTTTTACCGTTATATAATTTTTTGCCATTAACAACAATTTTATCGCCTGGTTGAATGTAATTTTCATCGTCGTAATAATCCGGCCCGTATTTTGCAATTAAAAATTCCTGCCCTGAAAAATCAATATTTATTTTTTTGAATTTCAAATATCCCGCACGCTTAACATAAACGCCAAAATCATCGTTTTCTTTGTGAAGCGCTTCGTTTGGAATCTCAATTCCATAGTAATTTCCGGTCGAAATTTTGAAATTTTCTTTTCTAATTGCAGCGAGATCTTCGTTTATATAGTTGCAAGAAAGCATCAGCGTGCAGTTTTCATCGTTATTGCTGCAATTCAAAGATTTAACCTCACAGGGGATATTCTTGGCGCTATCTTTGCCTTCAATAGTAAGGCTAAATTCAGAGCCTTTTTTTATCTTTTCAGCGTCGTCTTTTGAGATTCTCAAAAGAATATACCAAGTGTCATTTTTAATAATTTTGCCTAAAACTTTTCTTTCGCTGCTTTCGGCAGTTATATTTTCCGGGTTAAAATTTTCCGGGATTTCGCCGTAAGGAACCGAGTTTTCAAAGCCATCAATACTGTTCATAAAAAGCCCACACTCAGGCGAAATAACCGACTTTAAAGCCTGCGGAACACTCAAACTGCTTTGCGAAGCCTTAAGACTTTTTATTATGCTCTCGGTGCTGTCCTTCCTGCCAAGGCCAATTTCCTTTTTATTAAGGCAGTCCCAAAGCTCAAGATTTGCTTTTTGTTTTTCTTTAAAGGTTTTAGCGGACGAAAGTTTTGTTATTGCCAAATTGACCTTTTGGTTCAAAAACTTTGCGCCTGTTCCGGCATAAGAAAAGGGTTTGCTTTCGATTTCATTTATAGTTTTCTTCAAATTTTCGAATTCATAGGCTGTTTTAGCTTCGCTTTCAGAGCCATAAACATTAGCAATAACCGAGCCTTTGGGCGCTTTTTCGCCATTTGAAAAATTAAAAACCATGTTTTTTTCATTTTCGCCTTCGGAAAAATCTATGATTTCTTCATTGCGCACAGCAAAACCCTTGGAACAAACGTCATTGCTGAAGTTCACAATTTTGGCGTCTTGCGTCGTTATTTTGCTTTGCATAGCCGAAACTGAAACATAAAAAGCCATTGCCGCCGCAGCGGAAATGAAGAATATTATTCTATTTCTTTTTGATTTTTTTATTTTCATTTTTAATCACTCACTGAATAAATTTTTCGGTAATTTCTTTCGCCTTTTTTACAACTTGAGAAAAATCATTGTAGTCATCAATATAAATCCAGTTAATATTTTCGTCTCTTTTAAACCATGTAATCTGGCGTTTGGCATATCTTCTTGAAAATTTTTTCACGTTTTCATAGGCTCCTTCAAGCGTTTCTCTTCCCTCAAGGTAATCCACAATTTCTTTGTAGCCTATCGCTGCCTGCGCAGTTTTGCTCACTTCATTTTGAGCATAAACTTTTTCGGCTTCTTCCAAAAGGCCATTTTCAGCCATTTCATCGACTCTTTTATTTATTTTGGAATACAAAATTTCTCTGTTCCTGAAATTAAGCCCTATTTTGCAAGCTTCATAAGGCGACTCAATTTTCTTTGAATCCGAAACTTGTTTCGAAATCGGGTAGCCAACAGTATAATAAAATTCCAAAGCTCTTTTTAAACGTTTTATGTTGTTAACATGGATGCTTGCTGCGCTTTCGGGGTCAACTTTTTTAAGCATTTCCATGAGCTCCTCGCCGGAATCAGGAAGAGAAATACTTTTGCTCTCGCCAGAAGAAGGAGCGCTAAAATCAATATTTTTAATAAGTGAATCAATATAAAGGCCTGTCCCGCCGACTAAAATCGGCAATTTATTCCGGCTTTTAATGTCTATAATGCAATCAGAAGCCATTTCTTTGAATTTAGCAACGCTGTAAATTTCATTAACCGAAAGGAAATCAACAAGATGATGCTTAACTTCCGAGAGCTCTTCTTTGGTAGGTTTTGCGCTTAAAATGTCAAACTCTTTGTAAATTTGAATGGAATCGCCCGAAATTATTTCGCCGTCAAATTGTTTGGCTAAATTTATGGCCAAATTTGT
>USIK01000031.1 GCA_900554775.1 uncultured Oscillospiraceae bacterium | reverse complement strand
TTCCTGTGTGATCAGTTATGCCCGAGACACTTTTAAAAACCTCCTGCAAACCCTCACCCAAGAACCACTTATAAGAATTCTGCTGAATTTCTACAAGATTAGGAACCTTAATTACCTCATCAATCTTAGAAAAACTCATTCTGGTAGTTTTGCCAAGCTTTACAGGTCTCACATTTACCATAGATTTAAAACACTCCATTCATAATCTTTCAGTATTGATACTCTAAATTTTTCTTTAACCAAAAAAAGTTAGGGAAGCCCAAGAAATAAAAAATCTTTCCTCAACTTCACCCCTTCTCAAAATAGTCATAAAAATTCATCATTTAAAAACTTTAATTTGCTTGATTTACATCAAAATTAATGTTAAAATGTATGAAATTTATTTGGTAAATTAAATGACAACGTAGTGTAGTATGATACCATACTATTAAAAACTTGTCAAGTGCAAATTCAAATTAAAAAAAATTCCAGAAAGGTGATTTTCCGAGATGAAAAATATATACGAAGAACTAAAAGAGCGCGGTTTGGTAGCGCAAGCTACGAACGAAGAAAAAATCGAAAATTTACTTAAAGGCAAAGGCGTTCATTTTTACATAGGTTTCGAACCCACTGCTGACAGCCTCCACGTTGGCCATTTCGTTCAAATAATGATCATGGCTCGTCTCCAGCGCGCTGGTCATATTCCGATTATCCTCTTTGGCGGCGGAACAGGCCTCGTAGGCGACCCTTCCGGCAAAACCGACATGCGCAAAATGCTCACAAAAGAAGAAATTAACCACAATATCGAATGCTTTAAAGTTCAAGCTTCGAAGTTCCTTGATTTAACCCCAGGCAAGGCTATTATCGTTAACAACGCTGACTGGTTAAGCGACCTTAAATACATTGATTTCATAAGAGAAGATGGGGTTCATTTTTCGGTTAACCGCATGCTCGCCGCAGAATGCTACAAACAACGCCTCGAAAAGGGTCTTACTTTCTTCGAGCTTAACTACATGCTCATGCAAAGTTACGACTTTTTGACCTTAAACAGAAAATACAACTGCCTTTTAGAGCTTGGCGGCGATGACCAATGGAGCAACATCATCGGCGGCGTGGAACTGACAAGGAGAATGGACCAAAAAGAAGTTTTCGGCTTGACTTTCAAGCTTTTAACAACAAGCGAAGGCAAAAAAATGGGTAAAACCGAAAAAGGCGCACTTTGGCTCAACCCTGAAAAGACCTCGCCTTATGAATTTTATCAATACTGGAGAAACGTTAACGACAGCGACGTGATAAACTGCTTTAACATGCTAACATTCACGCCGACTGAAGAAATAAAGAAATTCGAAAACCTTGAAGGAAGCGAAATCAACAAAGCAAAAGAAATTTTGGCTTTCGAAATAACAAAGCTCGTTCACGGCGAAGAAGAAGCCACGAAAGCAATGAACGCAGCGCGCGCACTGTTTTCTCAAGGCTCTGAAAGCGCAGATATGCCGCAATTTAAGCTTTCAAAAGACATGATTCAAGGAGACGAAATTTCGGTTCTTTCGCTTTTAACCCTTTCTTCTATTTCCAGCTCAAAAAGCGACGCCCGCAGGCTTATTAAACAAGGCGGAATAACGATCGACGGCACTAAAATAACTGACGAAAACTCTTCAATCAAAATTGAAGATTTGAAAAAAGGAATTGTGATAAAAAAAGGCAAAAAAATGTTCAAAAAGGTTAGCGCCTAATAAAAAAATATTTATGGTACATACTATTAGACTTAAATTTTGATAGTATTTTCCAATATTAGTTGACATCTGCTACCTGTTTATATATAAAAGTGTTGTGGGTAAAAATCCATAATATCTTTTACAGTGAGGTTTTATTTATGAGTTTAAAACTTTTAAAAGATGAAGCTTTAGCAGAGGTTTCAGGCGGCGGATATGCAAGTTCTTTCACAAAAGGAGTATGCAGCCCAATCACAGGATTCGGTAAATCAGTTGATAACTTTTGCAGCTCAAACGTAAACGGCCCAGAAAGAGTTGAAATCGTTTCTGGCGGTGTTTCCAAAATTGCTGTTTCGGCTTTAATAGCAGTGGGAATCACTGCAGGAGCTAAAAAACTTATTTCTTACGCTAAATCAAAGAATTTATTAAAATAATAGACATTTCCACCGATTTAAGTCGGTGGATTTTTATTATGAATAATGTTAAAAATATGTTGACAAAATAATAAAAATGAGTTATAATAAATACAAGATATGAATAAACCAGGAGGCACCTAAGCCTTGGTATTAGTTAATGAAACTGATTTAGAAAATGTTCGTGGTGGCCAAAACATTATAAAGGGAATTGGACGTGCAGTGGGGAACATAGCGTTAGTCGCAGCATTCATGGGTTTATGTGTTGTTTGTGGAGTAATAACATCAGACTGTGGAAACACAGAGAAAAAACCGAAAAAATCCCCTACCCCCAAAATAATTTACACCACTAAAACAACATGTTATTACTATAATGAATAAACTTTAAATCATAGATTAACTTCGAAAAATACATTTTATTTAAGGAGATTATAATTATGAAATTGATTGATGAAATTAGCCTTGAAAATGTTTGTGGCGGTCACAACATTAGAAAGACCAGAGATGCGATAGTAACTGCAGGCTTGGCCTGGATTGTATGCAGCGTATGCGCAGTAAGCTCGGTATTTCTAATAAAAGACATTCAAAAAAATTGTAATGAATTAAAAAAATATCCTAAAATTGACGATGAAAGAATTTACAATGTTGAGCACGTCACAACTATATACGGTTAAAAATTGGAGGTTATGAATAATGGAATTAATAAATGAAAGCAATTTAGAAAATGTTTGCGGTGGCGGTAAAATAGCAAAAGTGGTGGAAGGTATTTCTATGGCTTGCATAGCTGCAAGTTTGATAGGAACATTTACATTGTTATCATGGGATGCGGGCTTGATGAAAGAACTTGAAAAAAGAAAACACCCTCAAATAACTGCCGACCATGTAGTTTACGTTGTTAAAGAAACACATTTTTGCTAAAAATAATTTTGAAAATTAAATGTAAGTTTTTGTAAAAAATATTAAAAATATGTTGGTAAAACAAGAAAAATAGGTTATAATAAATACAAGAAATGAATAAAGCAGGGGGAATTTGAGCCATGACGTTAGTTAATGAAAACAATTTAGAAAATATTTCTGGTGGTAAAAGCGTTCGAGATACTATAGCACTTGCGAGTTTTGCTTGCGTTATGTGCGGTATATTTGTAGCAAGCTCTGTGCTCTTGGTAAATGACATTAAAAAAGTCAATCGTGAACTAGAAAAATATCCTAAAATTGACGATAGACAAATTTACGAAGTTGCACACGTTATAACTATAAACGACTAAAAAACGGAGGCTTTAAATAATGGAATTAATAAATGAAAATGATTTACAAAACGTTTGCGGTGGCGCACAAGGAGATGCCAAAGCAGCCGCAACTGCAGCAGGTGTACTCTTACTCGTGTGTGGAGCAGCTATTTTAACTGTATGCGATGGTGATTTCAGAATTGAAACTATAATAAGACGCCCACGCCCAGTAGTAACAACTACACAAACAACTTACACCACACATCATTATTACTATTAATAGTTTAAAAACACAAAAGCAGCTCCGAAAGGAGCTGTTATTTTTTTTGAAATATCAAATAAAATCCACCGGCATGATTAACCGGTGGGAATTTATTATTTCTTTTCTTTAAAAAGAGACATTATATCATAGAAACTGTCGTTTTCTTCCTTCGCCTCAGGTTGAGCAGGGCGTGAAGTATAGCTATTATTTACCGGATTTGAAACTGGTCTTTCCCTTTCGATTACATGCGCAGAAGTCTTCGACTGAGAAGAAACTGGGAAATATGAACCTCTTGTTTCGAAGCCTGTAGCAATTACTGTTACGCTGATTTCGTCATCCATGGTTTCATCAAATGCAGCACCCCAGATGATGTTTGCGTTCTCGTCAGCTTGCTGAGCGATGAGTGAAGAAGCTGTTTCGATTTCGTCAAGGCCAATGTCAGGTGAAGCTGTAACGTTGATGATAACTCCTCTTGCACCATTGATTGCAGTTTCTAAAAGTGGGCTTGAAATAGCCATATTTGCTGCGATTTCAGCTTTGTCTTTTCCGCTTGCACGGCCAACTCCCATGTGAGCATATCCTGCATCTTTCATGGTTGCGGTGACGTCTGCAAAGTCAAGGTTTACAAGACCTGGCAAAACGATAAGGTCAGAAATACTCTGAACACCTTGCCTTAAAACGTCGTCAGCAACGATAAATGCGTTCATAAGTGTGATTCTTTGCTGGCTTGCAAGTTTAAGGCGTTCATTAGGAATAACAACAAGTGAGTCAACTTGTTCTCTCAATTGAGAAATTCCGCTTTCAGCTTGAGTCATTCTCTTTTGACCTTCAAATGAGAAAGGTTTTGTAACGATTCCAATTGTAAGAATGCCCATTTCTCTTGCGATTTGAGCAACTACAGGAGCAGCGCCGGTTCCTGTTCCGCCGCCCATTCCAGCAGTAATGAATACCATATCTGCGCCTTTAAGAGCCGAAATAATTTCATCGCGGCTTTCTTCAGCTGCGCGCTGGCCGATTTCAGGTTTAGAGCCTGCGCCCTTTCCCCTGGTTATTTTTTCGCCAATTTGAATTTTGTGGTTAGCTTTTGAGCGTAAAAGGGCTTGTCTATCAGTATTAACACAGATGAAATCAACACATTTAACGCCCGAATCAATCATGCGGTTAACAGCATTTCCGCCGCCGCCTCCAACACCGATTACTTTAATTCTTACAATTTCTTCTTCCATACCGTTGTTATCTAACTCTATTTCCATTAATAATTTCCTCCACCTAACCTATGTATTTTTTATGCGTGATGAATGAATTTCCAATCACTAATTGCGACTATATTGATACTGTTAGATGATATCACATGGAGTTATTTTTTTCAATAATATGATGCGTTTTTTAAGATTTATCATTGCATTTTACAATTTAATGTCAAAAAATACAAAAAAATTATAGATTTTTAATACTTATAATATTTTGGATTTACACTGCTTACATTTATTGACGATTACACATAAATTTTATATAATATCTGGGAATTTAAATAGCTTATTCAAGTATTTTTCTTCCATTTAATGCTAAATATAATAAGTAAAGGAAAAGAGGAATTTCAATGAAAATATCTGTGCTTGGCTGCGGCAGATGGGGCAGTTTTATTGCATGGTACCTTAACAAATCCGGCCACGACGTCATAATTTGGGGCAGAGAAAGCTCAGAAAATCTTAAAAATCTTAAAAATTTGAGAAAAAATAACTATTTAGAGCTAAGCGAAAAAATTAAAATCACTTCAAATATAAAAGAAGCTCTTGAATTTTCGAAAATAATGGTAATTTCCATAAGCGCTCAGCAACTCAGGAACTTTATAAGCGAAATTAAACCAATTCTAAGCGATATTCAAAACCGAATTTTCGTTCTCTGCATGAAAGGCCTTGAAGAAAAAACCGGCAAGAGGCTTTCGGTTGTTTTGAAGGAAGTTTTGGGCGAAAATTCAAACGTTGCCGTTTGGGTGGGGCCCGGGCATGTTCAAGATTTCACCAAAGGAATCCCGAATTGCATGGTGATAGATTCTGAAAATGAAAATACAAAAAAATTTTTAATCGAGAGCTTTTCAAGCGAGCTCATAAGGTTTTATTATGGCAAAGATTTAATCGGAAGCGAAATTGGGGCTGCGGCAAAAAATGTTATGGGAATTGCGGCGGGGATCCTTGATGGGATGGGATTTACGAGCCTTAAAGGAGCGCTTATGTCGCGAGGAACAAGAGAAATCTCAAGGCTCATAAAAGCGCTCGGCGGCAATGAGCTTTCGGCCTATGGCCTTGCGCATTTGGGCGACTATGAAGCCACTTTGTTCTCGCCCCACAGCAACAACAGGAAATTTGGCGAGATGCTTGTTAAATCTAAAAATTACACAAAATTAGCCGAAGGAGTCGCAACCTCGCACGCCCTTCAGCTTTTGAGCAGTCAAACAGGTGTTGAACTGCCAATTTCAAACGCTGTTCACAAAACAGTTTTAGGCCTTGTTTCGCCAAAAGATTCAATTTCAGGGCTCTTTTTGAGAAGCCTCAAAGCCGAATTTTAAACCGATTTGTAAACATTATTGTAAATTTCATTTTTAGCTTGCTCGAATTCTTTGTTTGAAAGCTTTTTCGGGTAGCTCATCAAATAAAGCTTCACTTCCGAGAACTGGGGCCTTAGCGGCTTTTGGTAATAATCAAAAGTGTTTAGCAAAAAGCCGTTTCTTTCATAAAATCCGATTCTTCTTTCGGCCATTTCGTTTTTAGGAATCTCAACTTCCAAAACAATAGGTTTGCTGGAATCTTTTATGAATTCTTTGAGCATTTTGCTGCCTGTCCCCTGCCCTCTTTGCGAAGGGTTAACCGCAAAATGCTCTATGAAATTGAACCCATCAAGGGACCAAAAAGAAATAAAACCGATAAGCTCATCATCGCCAGAAAACCTAGCAATAACCCTATATTTTGGGTTATCAAGAAGCTTTTTCTGGCCTTCATAATCTCGGAATTCTTCTTCTGGGAAAGAAGCCTGCATAAGGCTAAAAATTTTATCAAAATTTTTATTCATAATTTTACCTCCTGTCATAAATGTTTTTATATCACTTTAGAAGCAAAATTCAATGACAATATTGTAAAATATATATTAATTTTTATAATTTTTTCAAAAAATAATGAATTCCATTTCAAAATATGTTAAAATCAGCATGGAATGATAATATCATTGAAAAGCATGACTAAAACCTGTAAAATTAAGATATATAGGTTTTTTTAAATAAGCTTTAGCAAACACAGTTAATCGAATAGGGGTGCATTTAATGAGTTTTTTAAAACTTATGTTTGGAAATTACAGCAAAAGAGAATTAAAACGTATCAGACCAATTTGCAACGCAGTTTTAGACCTTGAAAAAAAATATGAAAACATGTCAGATGAAAAACTTTCAGCACAAACCGACATATTAAAATCACGCCTCGAAGCAGGCGAAACTTTGGATGACATTTTGCCAGATGCCTTCGCAGTTTGCAGGGAAGCTGCAAGCAGGGTTTTGGGGATGAAACACTTCCCTGTTCAGGTTATCGGCGGAATAGTTCTTCACCAAGGAAGAATCAGCCAAATGGCAACAGGTGAAGGAAAAACTTTGGTTGAAACCTTGCCTGCTTACCTCAATGCTCTTGCCGGCAAAGGCGTGCACATCGTAACAGTTAACGACTACCTCGCAAGGCGCGACTCCGAGCAAATGGGAAAAGTTTATAAGTTCCTCGGCCTTAGCGTTGGGCTAATTCTTTCAGGAATGAACCACCGCAATAAAGTTGCCGCTTACAAAGCAGATATCACTTACGGAACAAACAACGAGTTTGGCTTTGACTACCTGCGTGATAACATGGTTACCGACATCAGAATGAAAGTTCAAAGAGGTCATAATTTTGCAATCGTTGACGAAGTTGACTCAATTTTAATCGACGAAGCAAGAACACCTCTCATAATTTCTGGCGAAGGAGATAAATCAACCGAACTTTACACAATAGCCGACGAATTTGTTAAAACTCTCAGCATGCTTAAAGTTGCTGAAGTTGACACAAAAGAAGACAACGAAGAACTCTTCAAAGACCATGATTTCGTTGTTGATGAAAAAGCAAAAACCGCAACGCTTACTCAACAAGGCGTGGAAAAAGCAGAAAAATATTTCAACATTGAAAACCTCACAGACCCTGAGCATTTGACGCTTCAACACCACATAAATCAGGCGCTTAAAGCAAACGGCGTAATGAGAAGAGACATTGACTATGTGGTGAGAGATGGCGAAGTTTTAATCGTTGACGAATTCACCGGAAGAATAATGTACGGCAGAAGATATAACGACGGCCTGCATCAAGCAATTGAAGCAAAAGAAGGCGTCAAAATTGAAAAAGAATCAAAAACCTTGGCTTCGATTACCTTCCAAAACTACTTCAGGCTTTACACAAAACTTTCAGGAATGACAGGAACAGCAACAACAGAAGAGCAAGAATTCCGCGAAATTTACAAGCTCGACATAGTTGAAGTCCCAACGAACAAGCCTGTAATAAGAATTGACCTTCCTGACGTTGTTTATTCAACCATGAGAGGAAAATTCAAAGCAATAGTGGAAGACATAATCGAAACGCACAAAAAAGGCCAACCTATCCTCGTAGGAACCGTTTCGATTGAAAAATCTGAAATTCTCAGCAAAATGCTCGCAGAAAAAGGCATTCCTCATCAGGTTTTAAACGCAAAATACCACGAAAGAGAAGCCGAAATAATCGCTCAGGCCGGCCAAAAAGGAGCAATTACAATTGCAACCAACATGGCAGGACGCGGAACAGACATCGTTCTCGGAGGAAACCCGGAATACATGGCAAAATCTGAACTCAAACGCCTTGGATACCAAGAAGATTTGCTTGCTGAAGCCGATGGATTCTCGGAAACTGACGATGAAAAGATTTTGGAAATTCGCGAAAAATACAGAGATCTTTACAGAAAATACAAAGAAGAGCTCAAAGATGCCGCTCAGGAAGTTAAAGACCTTGGAGGCCTTTACGTAATTGGCACGGAACGCCACGAAACTCGAAGAATTGACAACCAGCTCAGAGGAAGATCCGGCCGTCAAGGCGACCCTGGAAAGAGCAGATTCTACCTTTCTATGGAAGATGACCTCATGAGGCTTTTCGGTGGCGACAGAATGAGAAACATCATGGAAAAACTTAATCTCGAGGAAGATATTCCTATGGAAGCAAGAATGCTCACGAAATCAATTGAATCTGCACAAAGAAAAATTGAAGGCAGAAACTTTGCAATCCGTAAAAATGT